>JBQCIZ010000591.1:0-3599 GCA_051953235.1 Nitrobacter sp.
GGAAGTCGAACCCGGCCACTACGATGGCCGCTATGTCCACTACGGCATCCGCGAGATGGGCATGGCCGCGGCCATGAACGGCATTTCGCTGCACGGCGGCTTCATCCCGGCCGGCGGCACCTTCATGTGCTTCACCGACTACGCGCGCCCGGCGATGCGTATCTCGGCGCTGGCGCACATCCGGGTTGTCTACATCATGACCCATGACTCGATCGGACTCGGCGAGGACGGCCCGACCCATCAGCCGGTCGAACATCTGGCCTCGTTGCGCGCGATGCCGAACATGCGCGTCTTCCGCCCGGCCGATGCGATCGAGACCGCCGAATGCTGGCAGCTCGCGCTGGAGCGACCGAAGGGACCGACGGTGCTGGCGCTGTCGCGGCAGAATCTCGTGCCGGTGCGCAAGGACGCCCATGCCGACAACCGCTGCGCTCACGGCGCCTACGAACTGATCGCCGCCGACGGCGAAGCCAAGGTGTCGATCTTCGCATCCGGCTCCGAAGTCGAGATCGCGGTCGCCGCGCAGAAGCAGCTCGCCGAGCGCGGCATCGCGACGCGGGTGGTCTCGGTGCCGTCGCTGGAATTGCTGCTGGAGCAGCCCGAGGAGCGGCGGCACGCCATCGTCGGCAAGGCGCCCGTCAAGGTCGCGGTGGAAGCCGCGGTGCGGTTTGGTTGGGATGCCGTGATCGGCCCCGATGGCGGCTTCGTCGGCATGCACACATTGGGTCACAGCGCCCCCGCCAAGGACCTGTTCAAGCACTTCGGAATCACCGCCGAGGCCGTGGTAAATGCAGCGGAGACCCGCCTTCGTTGAGGTTGAGATTGCCTCAAAAAAGGGCTAGCTAAGCAGCATTACCAATGGTCGCCGCCCGGCAGAACCGGGCGACACAGGCGTCGACGCCGCGTAAAGCTGGAACTTCCGGTTGCGCGGGGGCTTGCCGCCTATTTGAAGGAGAATGCTGACATGGCAGTCCGGGTCGCAATCAATGGTTTTGGCCGCATCGGCCGCAATATCCTGCGCGCCATCTACGAGGCCAAGCGCACCGACATCGAAGTGGTCGCCGTCAACGACCTTGGCCCGGTCGAAACCAATGCTCACCTGTTGCGCTACGACTCGGTGCATGGCCGCTTCCCGCACGACGTCGCGGTCGAAGGCGACAGCATCGTGATCGGCAAGACCAAGATCAAGGTCACCGCCGAGCGCGACCCGTCGAAGCTGCCGTGGAAGGATCTCGGCGTCGACATCGCGATGGAATGCACCGGCATCTTCACCGCGAAGGACAAGGCATCCGCGCACCTCACCGCTGGCGCCAAGCGCGTGCTGGTCTCCGCGCCGGCTGATGGTGCCGACCTCACCGTGGTCTACGGCGTCAACCACGACAAGCTGACCAAGGACCACAAAGTGGTCTCGAACGGCTCCTGCACCACCAACTGCCTGGCGCCGGTAGCGAAGATCCTCAACGACGTGGTCGGCATCGAAACCGGCTTCATGACCACGATCCACGCCTATACCGGCGACCAGCCGACGCTCGACACCATGCACAAGGATCTCTACCGCGCCCGCGCCGCCGGCCTGTCGATGATCCCGACCTCGACCGGCGCCGCCAAGGCAATCGGCCTCGTGCTGCCCGAACTCAACGGCAAGCTCGACGGCGTCGCGATCCGCGTGCCGACGCCGAACGTCTCGGTGATCGACCTCAAGATCGTCGCCAAGCGCAAGACCGACGCCAAGGAAATCAACGAGGCGATGAAGCGCGCCAGCGAGCAGCAGCTCAAGGGCATTCTCGGCTACACCACGCATCCGAACGTCTCGATCGACTTCAATCACGACCCGCACTCGTCCACCTTCCACATGGACCAGACCAAGGTGCAGAACGGCACGCTGGTGCGCGTGATGTCGTGGTACGACAACGAATGGGGCTTCTCCAACCGCATGGGCGACACCGCCGTCGCGATGGGGAAGCTGATCTGAACGATGAAATCCGTCATCCTGAGGTGCGCGCACTTGCGCGCCTCGAAGGATGGCGGATCGTTATCATTCATCCTTCGAGGCTCGCCGCAAAGGGCGGCTCGCACCTCAGGATGACGTGACGGCTTCTGAGGAGACCTGATGCCGAATTTCCGCACCCTCGATGACGTCGATGTCCGCGGCAAGCGCGTGCTGCTGCGCGTTGACCTCAATGTCCCCATGGACAATGGCCGCGTCACCGACACCACGCGGCTCGATCGCGTGGCGCCGACGATCACGGAAATCGCGGACAAGGGCGGCAAGGTCATCCTGCTCGCGCACTTCGGCCGGCCCAAGGGCCGCGACGCCAAGGATTCGCTGAAACCCGTCGCGGCGGAGCTTGCGAAGGTCGTGAAGAAGCCGGTCGCCTTCGCCGACGACTGCATCGGCGACGTCGCGCAGAAAGCGGTCGCCGCCATGAAGGACGGCGACATCCTCTGCCTCGAGAACACCCGCTTCCACAAAGAGGAAGAGAAGAACGATCCCGCCTTCGTCGCGGAGCTCGCAAAACTCGGCGACATCTGGGTCAACGACGCCTTCTCGGCCGCGCACCGCGCCCACGCCTCGACGGAAGGCCTCGGCCACAAGCTGCCCGCCTATGCCGGGCGCACCATGCAGGCGGAGCTTGAGGCGCTCAACAAGGCGCTCGATGCGCCGACCAAGCCGGTCATCGCCATCATCGGCGGCGCGAAGGTCTCGACCAAGATCGATCTCTTGGAAAACCTGGTCAGCAAGGTCGATGCGCTCGTGATCGGCGGTGGCATGGCCAACACCTTCCTGCATGCGCGCGGCATCAACGTCGGCAAGTCGCTGGCGGAAAAGGACCTCGCAGCGACCGCGCTGCGCATCCTGGAGAAGGCCGAAGCCGCCAACTGCGCCATCATCCTGCCGGTGGATGCGACCGTGGCGTTCCATTTCGCCGCCAACGCGCCATCCCACGCCTACGGGCTCGATGCCATCCCTGCGGAAGGCATGATCCTCGATGTCGGACCGCAATCAATCGAGCGCGTCCATTCCGCTATCGACGATGCGGCGACGCTGGTCTGGAACGGCCCGCTCGGCGCGTTCGAGCTGCCGCCGTTCGACCGTGGCACCATTGTGGCGGCCAAGCATGCCGCGGCCCGCACCAAAGCCAGGAAGCTGGTGTCGGTCGCCGGCGGCGGCGATACGGTCGCGGCGCTGAATCAGGCAGGCGTAGCTGGCGATTTCACCTATGTTTCGACCGCGGGCGGCGCATTCCTCGAATGGATGGAAGGCAAGCCCCTGCCCGGCGTCGAGGTGTTGAGGACAAAGTGACGCCTCCCCTCGCGGCAAAATGAATTGCAGGTATAGGGAACCGGAATTTTCGACTTCGAATTATCTTGAATCCGACATCTTCGTTTCGCATCAGACGCACGCAGGAGACGTTCATGAACCTCGCTGACCTCAACAAAGTGGCCAAGGCCATGGTCGCGCCCGGCAAGGGCATTCTCGCCGCCGACGAATCCTCCGGCACCATCAAGAAGCGCTTCGACGCCATCAAGGTCGAGTCCACCGAGGACAATCGCCGCGACTACCGCGAGATGATGTTCCGCTCCAAGGACGCGATGAC
>JBQCIZ010000592.1:0-3491 GCA_051953235.1 Nitrobacter sp.
CAACCGCGCGGTGACGGCGAAGCGCCAGCCCGGCTCCGCGTTCAAGCCGTTCGTCTATCTCACCGCCATCGAGTCCGGGCTGACGCCGGAGACGATCCGGCAGGACGCGCCGCTCGACGTCAAGGGCTGGCGGCCGGAGAATTACAGCCACGAATATTTCGGCGCGGTTACGCTGACCCAGGCGCTCGCGATGTCGCTCAACACCGTCGCGGTCCGGCTCGGACTTGAAGTCGGCGCGGCGAATGTGGTGCGTACCGCGCACCGGCTCGGCATCACTTCAAAACTGGAGCCGAACGCCTCGATCGCGCTCGGCACGTCCGAAGTCTCCCCGCTGGAGCTGGTCGGCGCCTATGCGCCGTTCGCCAATGGCGGCTACGTCGCCAACCCCCACATCGTCGAGCGCATCCGTACCGTCGAGGGCAACAAGACTCTCTATGCGCGCAATGCCGACACACCCAACCGCGTGATCGATCCGCGCAGCGTCGCGATGATGAATACCATGATGGAGCAGACGCTGATCAGCGGCACCGCGCGCAAGGCGGAAATTCCCGGATGGACCGCCGCCGGCAAGACCGGCACCAGCCAGGATTTCCGCGATGCGTGGTTCGTCGGCTATACGGCGAAGCTCGTGACCGGCGTGTGGCTCGGCAACGACGACAACTCCCCGACCCGCAAGGCCACCGGCGGCGGCCTGCCGGTGGAAGTGTGGACGCGCTTCATGCGCGCCGCGCATCAGGGCATCAAACCCGAACCGATTCCCGGAACCCAGCCCGGCGGCTTCCTGTCGACTGTCGCCTCGAACGTCGCACAGCTCGGCCAGCAGGTGACGGCGCCATCGATGACTTCACCCGCCGGCAACTCCCACCCGGCACCGGCCCGCACCAATGCACGGCCGCAACCCGCGAGCGGCCTCGGATTGGATGGCTGGCTGATGGACCGGCTGTTCGGCGGCGGGCGCTAGACGACCGCGCCGCTCAGTCCTGAATGCCGTAGCGATGCAGGTCGTTGCCGTCGGTATCGAGCCACTTCTTGGCCCGCTCGACGTGATCGCACACCCGCGCCACCACGCGCCAGAACCGCGCCGAGTGATTCATCTCGACGAGATGCGCGACCTCGTGGGCGGCAAGATAGTCGAGCACGAACGGCGGCGCCAGGATGAGCCGCCAGGAGAACGACAGCGATCCCGCCGATGTGCAGGAACCCCATCGGCTCGACTGATCGCGGATCGACAGCCGCTTGACCTTGACGCCGAGCGCCTCGGCGTAGCGTTGCGCGGCCTTCTGCAAATCCTTCCGCGCCTCGCGCTTCAGGAAATCGTGCACCCGCCGGTCGAGATATTCGATTCCGCCGGCGACGCAGAGAATGCGCTCGCCGCTGTCACGCGTCTCGGTCCAGACCGTGCCGCGCTCGCCAGTGCGATGCACGATCCGGTGCGCGACACCGCGCAGCGGAACGACCGCGCCGTGATGGAACGGCGCGGCCTTCGGCAGACGTCCGAGACGGGCGGCGATCCAGCCGCCGTGGCGCTGGGCGAAATCCTTGGCATCCACCAGCGTGCCGCGCGGCGGCATGGTCAGGATGGCTTCGCGATCGCTCGGATGAATTCGCAAGGTATAGCGCCGCGCCCGGCGATGACGTCTCAGGCGGACCGAATAGATCTGCGAGCCATGCTTCACCAGGAGCCGGGACGGTTCGGCGGGACGTCGATAGAGGAGTGCGCGGGCCATGTCAGCAAATCCGGAGGCGGGGGTATCGCCCGGATTCTGCCATATCCGCCGCCAGTCAAACCGCTCGGCGCAAAAACAAATCATTTGCCCAATATACAGGGGGATCAGCCGTCGCCTCCCCCACCGGGTGGGCCTCGGAACAAAATTTTTGTGCCAAATTGGACCTAATTCGACCCGGCAAGCCGCGAGGCGGAATTCATTTCTAGCACCGGCGGCGGACCGGCGATTTGCCTGGTCTCACAGCGGCTTAGCCCAGCCCGGCCGAATCGCGTTCATCCACCGCGAAACGACCTGAAAAGCCGGTTTTTCACTCCGCCGCCGCGGCGAGCGCCGGTTTCGCCGGACGCGTGGCGCTCGACAACATGAAATCGTTGATGCGCGGCACGATTTCCGACTTGAAGCGCGATCCGTTGAAGACGCCGTAATGGCCGACGCCCTTCTGCATGTAGTGAACCCGCCGATCATCGGGGATCGAGGTGCACAGCGCATGGGTCGCCTCGGTCTGGCCGAGCCCGGAAATGTCGTCGTTCTCGCCTTCCACCGTCATCAGTGCGACGCGCGTGATCCTCGAGGGATCGACCGGCCGGCCGCGATGGGTCATCTCGCCCTTCGGCAGCGCGTGCTTGACGAACACCAGATCGACCGTCTGCAGGTAATACTCCGCGGTCAGGTCCATCACGGCGAGATACTCGTCGTAGAAGTCGCGGTGCTTATCGACCAGATCGCCGTCGCCCTTCACAAGGTTCATGAACAGGTTCTTGTGCGCGTCCATGTGGCGATCGAGATTCATGCTGATGAAGCCGTTGAGCTGCAGGAATCCCGGATAGACATCGCGCATCACGCCGGGATGCGGAAACGGCACCTTGGTGATGACGTTGCTGCGGAACCAGTCGATGCCCTTCTCGGCCGCGAGGTCATTGACCGCCGTCGGATTCTTGCGCGTGTCGATGGGTCCGCCCATCAGCGTCATCGACAGCGGAACGTAGGGATCGCGCTCGGCCTCCATCACGGACACCGCAGCCAGCACGGGCACGGACGGCTGACAGACTGCGACCACGTGGACGTTGCCGCCGAGCACGTGGAACATCTCGATCAGATAATCGACATAGTCCTCGAGATCGAAGCGGCCTTCCGACACCGGCACCATCCGCGCGTCGGACCAGTCGGTGATGTAGACCTCATGGGTCGGCAGGAAGGCTTCCACCGTCCCGCGCAGCAAGGTCGCGTAGTGACCGGACATCGGCGCCACCAGCAGCACGCGCGGCTGCGGCGAACGCAGCGGACGCACATGCTTGCGATCGAAATAGAGCAGACGGCAGAACGGCTTTTCCCAGACCGAGCGAATCTCGATCGGCGTTCGCACGCCGTTGACTTCGGTCTCGTGCAGACCCCACTCCGGCTTGCCGTAGCGGCGGGTGGTGCGCTCGAACAGTTCGCAGCCGGCGGCGACGGATTTGCCGAACTCGGTATGCGCCCAGGGATTGAGCGGGTTCTGGAACAGGATCTTGGTTGCGTCGGTCACGGCGCGAGCGGGATTGAGCGACGCGTACGCCATCTCGTACATCCAGTACATCGGCGTCGTCATCGCGGGACTGACTTCGGCCGGCATGTCCGGCGTCCGTCCAAATTCACCAATCGGCATTCTGCTCAATCCCCTTTTGCGCCGCAGCATAGTGGCTGCTGCGAGGCACAGCGTCAATCCGCCTCAAGCATACATATAGTGGGTTAATGCTCCCCGAGAGCCGGGATGTGGCAGAAATATCC
>JBQCIZ010000593.1:0-3036 GCA_051953235.1 Nitrobacter sp.
CTTGAGCGCGCGGTCGAGCATCTGACCGGCCGGTCCGACGAACGGTTTCCCCGCGAGGTCTTCCTTGTCGCCGGGCTGCTCGCCCACCAGCATGACCGGCGCGTGCGCCGGACCTTCGCCGAACACGGTCTGCGTCGCATCCTTCCAGAGAGGGCAGGCACGACAGTCGGCGGCTTCATCGCGCACTTGGGCGAGGCTGCCTTGAGATGAGGGTTTGCGTGCCATCAGTTGCTCCTGCCGCTGCGGTTTCTTCGGGACGGTCGCTTCCGCCGCGATCATCGCCTGCGAAACGCGGCCAGCGGCCGCGATCAGAGGCTTAATCACCGAAGCTTCCGGCAGGTTCCGCCAATATTTCTTCGGCATTTCAGCTCGCATGGCTTTCACCTTGAGGCGCGCCGGATTGAAGATGCTGACGTAATAACTGCGCCAGATTTCTTCGAGTCGATCTTCGGTCGGCGCTTGGTCACGGCTCACTCCCGATGTGATCAACAACCGATGTCTGTTCCAGTGAGCGCAGACATCGGGTGTCAAGATCGACCATTCCATATCGGCGAAACGCCGCACGAAGAAGGTTGCGGCAAGCTCGACGATATGGTGCTCGGGCTCGAACCAGGCGATGAAGTGAGAATCCCTCTCGCGGCCGATTTCGCGGAACCGCACGAAAGCATGCATCTTATGTTCGTCGCGGCGCACCGCTTTTGCCATATCGCGCGCCTTGACCACGTCGCGGTCGGTGGCGATTTCGAGCGCGTCGTGGTTCATGCGCAAGCGCCACAATAGGCGATAGAGAAGGGCAAAGCGCTCGGGATCGCGATGCAGAATCGCCGCTTGTGCGAGTTCGATGAACTGCGCTGGCACATTGAAGGTTCCATCGTGCGGTCCATCGAACAGCAGATTGCTGCCCGGTGTAAATAGATCCGGCTCGCTGCCGCGGACGCGCCAGGTCACGTCGTACGGAGAAATATCGTTGAGCGCGAGTACGCGGGCGGCTCCACGCCAGCCGTCGAAATCGGTTTCGCTGTCGAGGATGATGGTGTGCGTCAAAATCCGAATCCCAGTTGCATGGCCTTGGGCTTCAACCGTTCTGACAGCGCCGCGCTATCCAGCACATGCGGGGCAGGTCGGTGGTCAGCAAGAACGATGAAGGGCAGAGCCTTGTTTCGAGGAATGTGCAGGCGCGCGAGATCCTCAGCGCGGATCGAGGTAAGGCGACGCGTGGCGATGATGCGATCCACTGCCCTGGTTCCGAATCCCGGGACGCGCAACAATTCTTCCCGGCTAGCGCTGGCGATATCGAGTGGAAAGCGATCGCGGTGGCGCAAGGCCCAGGCGAGTTTTGGGTCGACGTCCAGTGGCAACATACCTTCAGTACCATCGGTAATCTCGTCGACATCGAAACCGTAGAACCGCATCAGCCAATCAGCCTGATAAAGTCGATGCTCTCGTATCAGCGGCGGGGCATTCAACGGCAATGCGCGACTTGCATCAGGGATCGGACTGAAGGCGGAATAATAGACGCGTTTGAGACTGTAGGAGCCGTAGAGATTGGCGCTTGTGCTCAGGATGGTCTGATCGGATGCGGCATCGGCGCCGATGATCATCTGTGTGCTTTGTCCGGCCGGCGCGAAACGCTGCGCCTTCACACGCGACGTCGCATCGGCTCTCTTTGCTTCCTTGGTTTCATCCATTTTCAGCCTCAGCCGCCCCATGGTGCGGCGGATGGCGCGCACATTCTTCTCTGGGGCAAACTTTGCCAGGCTTTCTTCCAGCGGCATCTCGATGTTGATGGAGAGGCGATCGGCATATTTGCCGGCCTCGGTGATCAGGGCATCGTCGGCTTCGGGTATGGTCTTCAGATGGATGTATCCGCGGAAGAAATGCTCCTCGCGCAGCTTGCGGGCGACAGCAACCACCTGCTCCATGGTATAGTCTGCGTTGCGGATGATGCCGGACGAGAGAAACAGTCCTTCGATATAATTGCGGCGATAGAAGTCGATGGTCAGTTTGACCACCTCGTCGATAGTGAAGCGGGCGCGGGGTACATTCGATGACGCCCGATTGACGCAATAGAGGCAATCGTAGTTGCAGGCATTGGTCAGCAGCACCTTGAGCAATGAGATGCAGCGTCCGTCCGGTGCATATGAGTGGCAGATGCCCATGCTGGGGGCGGTCGACCCGAGGCCCTTGCCGTCGCGGCTGTCCCGTATCTCCGTGCCGCTGGACGCACAGGAGGCATCGTATTTGGCGGCATCGGCCAGAATTTCCAGCTTCCGTTGCAGTTCCATCGTTTCAAGCCTTTGATTCTATGAATTAAATTGTATCGATGTGCGCCCGATAGTAGAGCCGTGGAAAGTCCGGTTGACTCTTCACCGTGGTCAGCATTTATTAGAACATAACGTGAACAATTGAGCCTGTCATTGGTTCTGATGTCACAGACTTTTTGATCTCTGAAAGGCATGGGAGCGGCGCATGACCGGAGCGCATGCACGCACGGAAACGCTTGCGCGCCTGCGCGACCGTATCGCGCGGATCGAGGCCGATGGCCCCGGTGGAATGCCGGACCGGGCGGCGCTTGGCCACGATGAGGCGGATGCCGTGCTGCAGGGTGGCCTCGCGCGGGGCGCAATGCATGAGGTGTTCGCGGAGGGCCGGCACAGCGCCGCGGCGGCGGGGTTTGTCGCAGGTCTTGCGCACCGCGTCAGCGCCGACCGCCCGCTGCTGTGGGTGCGGCAGGATTTCGCCGCGGTCGAATGCGGCGTCTTGTCGATGTCGGGCTGGCGCGAACTCGGTCTCGACCCGCGTTACGTGGTGACGGTGCACGCGCCCGTCGTGGAGACCGCGTTGCGAACAGCGGCGGATGCGCTGGCCTGCGATGCGCTCGGCGTCGTCGTCATGGAAATCTGGGGCGAGACGCGGCTGCTCGATCTCGTCGCCAGCCGCAGGTTGACGCTGGCGGCGCGCGCCTCCGGCGTTACCGCGCTGTTGCTGCGCGTCGCGGCGGCGCCATTGTCCTCGACAGCGGAAACGCGATGGATC
>JBQCIZ010000594.1:0-3517 GCA_051953235.1 Nitrobacter sp.
CGATGCGATGCTTGATCTGCTGACCAAGCGTGGCTATTTCGCCGAGCGTTCGCTGGCGACGGTTGCGTTTCTCGCGCTCCGTCTGGGGCGGCCACTGTTTCTCGAGGGCGAAGCCGGCGTCGGCAAGACCGAGATCGCAAAAGTGCTGGCGGCCGCGCTGGGCCGCAAGCTGATCCGCCTGCAGTGCTATGAAGGTCTCGACGTCGCATCCGCCGTCTACGAGTGGAATAGCGCGTCGCAGATGATAGCGATCCGGCTCGCGGAAGCTGCGGGAGATACCGACCGCGAGCAACTCTCCAGCGACATCTTCGCGGAAAAATTCCTGATCAAGCGCCCGCTGCTGCAGGCGCTGGAGCCGGACACGGCAGGTCCCCCGGTGCTGCTGATCGACGAACTCGACCGCGCCGACGAGGCGTTCGAGGCCTATCTTCTCGAGATCCTTAGCGACTTCCAGGTGACGATCCCCGAACTCGGCACCGTCAAGGCGCCGGCGCCGCCGATCGTCATCGTCACTTCGAACCGCACGCGCGAGATTCACGACGCGCTGAAGCGCCGCTGTCTCTACCACTGGGTCGACTATCCTTCCGCCGAGCGAGAGCTCGCGATCGTCAAGTCGCGGGTGCCGGGCATTTCCGCGAAGCTGTCGCAGCAGGTGGTCAATTTCGTGCAGATGCTGCGCAATCAGGATTTCTACAAGAATCCGGGCGTCGCCGAGACCATCGACTGGGCGACGGCGCTCACCGAACTCGATGCGCGCTCGCTGACGCCGCAGGTCGTCGGCGATACTATCGGCGCGCTGTTGAAATACCAGGACGATATCGGCCGTATGCAGGGCGATGCCTTGCAGAAGGTGCTGAAAGAAGCGACCAGCGATAACTGATCCGATTTCCGGGCCATCCGGTCCGGAATGACGATCACGAACAGGCCCGGCCATGGCCATCAATCATCTCGATCCACCGACCGGCCAGATGGCGGACAACGTCGTCGGCTTTGCGCGCGCGCTGCGCGCCGCCGGTCTTCCGGTGGGGCCGGGCGCCGTGATCGATGCACTGAATGCGTTGCGCATGATCGATATCGGCAACCGCGCCGACGTCTTCACCACGCTCGAATCGATCTTCGTGACACGTCACGAGCATGCGCTGATCTTCGCACAGGCGTTCGATCTGTTTTTCCGCGTCGCTGAGGAATGGAAGAACATGCTGGATTCGGTGCCGCTGCCGGATCAGGCCAAAAAGCCGCCGCCGCCGGCGTCACGACGCGTTCAGGAGGCGCTTGCACAGCCGACGATCAGCAGCGAGAGCGACGCACCGCAGGAACAGGAGATCCATCTGTCGGTGTCCGATCGCGAGGTGCTGCAAAAGATGGACTTCGCGCAGATGAGCGCGGCCGAGATCGCCGAGGTGACGCAGGCGATCGCGAAGATGAGCCTGCCGCAGGCGGAGTTGCGCACGCGCCGGACCCAGCCGGATCACCGTGGGCACCGGCTCGACTTGCGCCGGACCCTGCGCGGCAGCCTGCGGACAGGTGGCGAAATCATCGATATCCGCCGCCTCGGGCTGATCGACAAGCCGGCGCCGATCGTGGCGCTGCTCGATATCTCCGGCTCCATGAGCGAATACACCCGGCTGTTTCTGCATTTCCTCCATGCCATCACCGATGCGCGCAAGCGCGTCTCGGTGTTTCTGTTCGGCACGCGTTTGACCAACGTCACCCGAGCGCTGCGGCAGCGCGATCTGGACGAGGCGCTGGCCGCCTGTTCGTCGGCGGTCGAGGACTGGGCGGGTGGCACGCGGATCGCGACTTCGCTGCACAACTTCAACAAGCTCTGGGGCCGCCGCGTGCTGGGGCAGGGCGCCATCGTGCTGCTGATTTCGGACGGGCTGGAGCGGGAAGCCGACTCGAAACTGGCATTCGAGATGGACCGGCTGCACCGCTCGTGCCGCCGGCTGATCTGGCTCAATCCGCTGCTACGGTTCGATGGTTTCGAACCTAAGGCGCAGGGAATCAAAATGATGCTGCCGCACGTTGACGAATTCCGCACCGTGCATAATTTGTCGTCTATCAAGGGGCTGATCGCCGCGTTGTCGTCGGTGCCGATGCCGCATCGCCGCGATCCCATCCGCCCCGCAGCCTGAAAGAGAGGCCGTCATGCTCGATCGTGATGAGGATATCCTGAAGGCGGCCGAGGACTGGCAGAAGGCCGGTCACGGCGTCGCATTGGCAACCGTCGTCGAAACCTGGGGCTCAGCGCCGCGTCCGGCGGGCTCCAGCCTCGTCATCAACGACGATGGCACGTTTCTCGGCTCGGTGTCCGGCGGCTGCGTCGAGGGCGCCGTGGTGACGGAAGCGCTCGACGTGATCTCCAGTGGTCAGCCGAAGATGCTGGAGTTCGGTGTTGCCGACGAGACCGCGTGGAATGTCGGGCTCTCCTGCGGCGGCACCATTCGCGTCTTTGTCGAGAAGGTTGGCTAATCGTGAAGATCGCTACGCTTGCAGCGGTGAATACCGAGCGTGCCGCGCGGCGGCCGGTGATCGTGATTACCGACGTCGGCAACGGCGAGCAGCGTATCGTCAAGGCGGCGGACCTCGCCGCCGATCCGCTTCATGCCGAACTCGACAAGCACCTGCGCATGGGCAAGAGCGGCGCGATCGAGGCCGATGGCAGGAAGCTGTTTCTCAACGTCTATGCGCCGACGGCAAAGCTCGTAATCGTTGGCGCGGTCCATATCAGCCAGGCGCTAGCGCCGTTGGCGCGCTCGCTCGGCTATGACGTGACTGTTGTCGATCCGCGCACGGCCTTTGCCAGTCCGGAGCGGTTTCCCGACGTGCCGCTGGTTGCGGAGTGGCCCGATGTGGCGCTGCCGCCGCTCAATGTCGACCATTACACTGCTTTTGTCGCGGTCACGCATGATCCAAAGATCGACGACCCCGCGCTGCTGCATGCGTTCGAGCGCAATTGCTTTTACATCGGCGCGTTGGGATCGCGAAAGACCCATGCCAAGCGCGCGGATCGCCTCAAGGCGCAGGGCGCATCCGACGCCGATGTTGCGCGTATCCACGCGCCGATCGGCCTCAACATCGGGGCGGTGTCGCCGTCAGAGATAGCGGTGGCGATCATGGCTGAAATCACCGCGCAGTTGCGGCTGCCGAAAGCGAGCGCGGCATGAAGTTCGGTCCTGCAAGCCCGGCCGATGCGATCGGTGGCGTCACGGTCCATACGCTCCGGCAGGGCCCGCTTGTGTTGAAGAAAGGGACCACGATCGGTCTCGCGGAAGTTGCCGCGCTCAACAAGGCGGGCGTCAAGGAAGTCGTCGTGGTCCGCCTGGAGGACGGCGACGTCTCCGAGGATGTGGCGGCAGCGGATGTCGCGAAGGCGGTCGCGGGCGAGGGCGTCACGGTGGAGCGGGCCTTCACCGGCCGCGCCAACCTGTTCGCCGCCCGGCCTGGCGTCCTCGTCATCGACCGCGCCGCGGTCGATCGCATCAACAACATCGACGAAGCCATCACGTTCGCAACG
>JBQCIZ010000595.1:0-2651 GCA_051953235.1 Nitrobacter sp.
CGCGCAAGGTCATTCCATTGCGCGAAATTCCAACAGGAACCCTTTCGATGTCCGATCTCGATCAATTCCGCCGCGAAACCCGCGCCTGGTTAGAGGCCAATTGCCCGCCGGAGATGCGCAAGCCGGTCGCCACCGACGACGACGTGTTCTGGGGCGGGCGCAATGCCAAGTTCTCGTCCGAGCCGCAGCGCGTCTGGTTCGAGCGCATGCGCGACAAGGGGTGGACAGTTCCGGACTGGCCAAGGGAATATGGCGGAGGCGGCCTGAGCGCGGCCGAGCACAAGGTGCTGCGCGCGGAGATGGCGAAGATCGGCGCCCGTCCGCCGCTGTCGAGCTTCGGCATCTGGATGCTCGGGCCGGCGCTGCTCAAATACGGCACCGAGGCGCAGAAGAAGGAGCACCTGCCGAAGATCGCGGCGGGCCTGATCCGTTGGTGCCAGGGCTATTCCGAGCCGAACGCCGGCTCCGATCTCGCCTCGCTGCAGACCCGCGCCGAGAGCGACGGCGACGACTTCATCATCAACGGCCAGAAGATCTGGACCTCCTACGCCAACTACGCCGACTGGATCTTCTGCCTGGTCCGCACCGATCCGACCGCGAAGAAGCATGACGGCATCAGCTTCATCCTGTTCGACATGGCGTCCAAGGGCGTCTCGACCAAGCCGATCCTGTTGATCTCCGGCAAGTCGCCGTTCTGCGAAACCTTCTTCGACGGCGTCCGCGTGCCGAAGTCGCATGTGGTCGGCACCGTCAATCGCGGCTGGGACGTCGCGAAATTTCTGTTGCAGCACGAGCGCGCGATGATCTCCGGGCTCGGCGACCGCAGCGTCGGGCGTCCGCTCGGCCAGATCGCTGCCGAATCGATCGGCAGCGACGCGCAAGGCAAGCTCGACGATCCGATCCTGCGCGGCGAAATCGCGCGCTTCGAGGTGGACGAGGCGGCGCTCGCCTGCGCCGCAGAACGCGCGGTCGATCTCGCCAAGGCGGGACAGGGCCATCCGGCGTTCTCGTCGGCGATGAAATATTACGGCACCGAGCTCAACAAGCGGCGCTACGAGATCCTGATGTCGGCCGGCGGCATCGACGCGCTGGAATGGGAAAGCCCGCGCTCCAAGGAAGGCGCGCGTCCGCGTGCGTGGCTGCGCACCAAGGCCAACTCCATCGAGGGCGGCACCAGCGAAGTCATGCTCGGCATCGTCGCCAAGCGCATCCTCGATTTGCCGGGGGCTTGATTGGCCCGGCGTTAATCCCGTCATCCTGAGGTGCGCGCCGTTTGCGGCGCGCCTCGAAGGATGAGCGGCCACCATCCTTCGAGGCTCGCTAACGCTCGCACCTCAGGATGACGGCTTCGATCCATATCCAGTAAACAGATTCGGAATCAAAAATGCCCCTCGTCCTCACCGAAGAACAATCCATGCTGCGCGACAGCGCGCGCGGTTTCATCAATGAAAAGGCCCCGATCGCGCACCTGCGCAAGCTGCGCGACGATCGCGACGCCACCGGCTTCTCGCGCGATCTCTGGAAGAGCTTCGCGGAGATGGGCTTTGCCGGCCTGCTGGTGCCGGAGAATTTCGGCGGCAGCGGCCTCGGCGCCGTCGAAGCGGGCATCGTGCTGGAGGAAATCGGCCGCAACCTGATGCCGTCGCCGTTCCTCTCCACCGCCGTGCTTGCCGCATCGGCGCTCGTGCGCGGCGGCAACGCCGAACAGCAGGCGGCTTACCTGCCGAAGATCGCGGACGGCTCGCTGATCGCAACGCTCGCTGTCGATGAAGGCGCCAAGCACAAGCCGCATGGCATCGCGATGCAGGCGGTGCGCGCCGGCAACGGATTCAAACTCAACGGCGCAAAAGCTCTCGTCGTCGACGGCCACGTCGCCGACCTGTTGATCGTCGCGGCGCGCACCAGCGGCAACGCCGGAGAACGCGGCGGGCTGACCTTGTTCCTGGTCGATCCGAAAGCCAAGGGCGTCACCATCGAGCGCACCGTGATGGTGGACGCGCACAACGCCGCGCGCATCGATTTCGATAACGTCGAGGTCAGCGCGGACGCCGTGCTCGGCGAAGTCGATCAGGGCGGCGAGTTGCTGGACGCGGTGCTCAACATCGGGCGCGGCGCCGTCGCTTCCGAAATGGTCGGCCTCAGCGAAGAAGTCTTCAACCGCACCGTCACCTACCTCAAGGAGCGCAAGCAGTTCGGCAAACTGATCGGCGAATTCCAGGCGCTGCAACACCGCGCCGCGCAACTCTACATCGACATCGAGATCAGCCGCGCCGCGACCTTGAAGGCGTTGCAGACGCTCGATCAGGATGCGGCCAAGGCGAACCATGCGGTGTCGGTGGCGAAGGCCCACGCCGGCACCACCGCCACCCGCGCGGTGCAGGAAGGCGTGCAGATGCATGGCGGCATGGGCATGACCGACCAGTTCGACATCGGCCTGTTCATGAAGCGCGCGCGCGTGTGCCAGGAATTGTTCGGCGACAATAATTTCCACGCCGAACAATTGGCCGAAGCGCGGCAGTATTGAGTCGACCCTATCACCAGAGTCGTCCCCGCGAAGGCGGGGACCCAGACTCCCCGACACAGTTTGGATCGATGCTCACTCGACAAGATGGCTGAGGTCGCTCCAATCCGGGTTATTTTCCTGGATCAAC
>JBQCIZ010000596.1:0-6869 GCA_051953235.1 Nitrobacter sp.
GATTTTTTCGTGGTGCCGGCAGGGGACGGCTTCCTGCTCGAACTGGCCAAGGCGAAGGCCGACAACCTCGTGCAGCGGCTTGGCTTCTACAAACTTCGCGCCCAAGTCGACATCGCCAACGATCCGTCCTTCGCCGTGGCCGCAACCTGGGGCGCGCTGCCGAGGCTTCCCGACGGCGCATTCTCTTATGCCGATTCGCGCCTTCCGGCGCGTGGGCATCGCATCCTGCTTCCCGCTGGCACGAGCCGCGGCGATCTCGGATGGACGCTCGCCGCCGAGGACCAGTACCACGCGCGCCGCATCGAACTCGGCGTGCCCGAGGGAGGGCGCGATTATGCTTTTGGCGATACCTTTCCGCATGAGGCGCTGTTCGATCAGCTCGCTGGCGTCGACTTCAACAAAGGCTGCTTCGTCGGTCAGGAGGTCGTGTCGCGCATGGAGCATCGCGGCACGGCGCGGACCCGCATCGTGCGGGTCGTGCTCGACGATGGTGCGGCGGAAGCCGGCACTGCGGTGCTGGCTGCAGACAAATCCGTGGGCGTCATGGGATCATCGGCCGCGGGCCATGGCCTCGCTCTGCTGAGGCTCGACCGCGCCGCGGACGCGTTCGATGCCGGAATTCCGCTGATCGCGGGCGGCATTCCGATCCGCCTCGCCGATCCCGATGACCTGAAGCTTCTCCCGAAGAAGACCGTCGCATGACCCGCACTGCGCGCCTGCACGCCGATGGTATCACTCGCTGCCCATGGCCCGGCGACGATCCGCTTTACGTCGCCTATCACGACACCGAATGGGGCGTGCCCGAATACGACGATCGCGCGCTGTTCGAAAAGCTGATCCTGGACGGTTTTCAGGCCGGCCTTTCCTGGATCACGATCCTGCGCAAGCGCGACAACTTTCGCCGCGCCTTCGACGATTTTCAGCCGGAGAAGATCGCGCGTTATACCGACAAGAAGATCCATGCGCTGATGGACGACGTCGGCATTGTACGCAATCGCGCCAAGATCGAGGGCACCATCAACAGCGCGAAATCCTATCTGAAGATCATGGAAGAGGGTCGGGGATTCTCCGCGCTGTTATGGGACTTCATGGATGGCAGGCCGAAGATCAATCAATTCAAGACCACAGCCAGCGTACCGGCCTCCACGCCGCTCTCGATCAAGATATCGAAAGATTTGATCTCGCGCGGCTTCAAATTCGTCGGCCCGACCATCGTCTACGCCTTCATGCAGGCAACCGGCATGGTCAACGATCATCTCGTGACCTGCCATTGCCACGACACCTGCAGTCATCTGAAGCGCAAGCCGCGCCTCAAGGTCAAATGACTGCCAAAGCAACCTCGAAAATCTCGACGCGCGCATGGCAGCGAATGCTGTCCGGCCGGCGGCTCGACCTGCTCGATCCTTCGCCGCTCGATATCGAGGTCGCCGACATCGCACACGGCCTTGCGCGCGTTGCACGATGGAACGGCCAGACCAGCGGCGCGCACATTTTTTCGGTCGCCCAGCATACGCTGCTGGTCGAGGCGGTGATGCGCGAACACGCACCGCGCGTCGACATCCGCGTGCGGCTGGCAGCGCTGCTGCACGACGCGCCGGAATACGTGATCGGTGACATGATCTCGCCGTTCAAGGCGGTGATCGGCGGCTCGTACAAGGTCGTGGAGAAACGGCTGCTGGCGGCGATCCATATTCGCTTCGGATTACCCGCATCGCTACCCGCAGCCATGGAGCGACAGATCAAGGATGCAGACATGGGCGCGGCCTATCTCGAGGCAACGCACCTTGCAGGCTTTTCCCGCGCGGAAGCGAAACGACTGTTTGGTAACGATCCCGGTCTGCCGGCCGCGATGGTCGAGGACTACCTGACGCCGTGGTCGGCCGGCAAGGCTGAGAAGCGGTTCCTTGCACGGTTCAAAACCCTGCACGCTTGATCGACGGATCACGGAAGTCGTGTCCGAATCCCGCGGCGCTTCCGTCTCACAACGTGCGGGTCTATAGTCACCGGAAACGCTGGAAACGCCCATGATCCATGTCTGTTCGCTCGCCGCACTGCCGGAAACCGTGAGGATCACCGGTGCCAGCCATGTCCTCACCGTGATGGCCAACGTCAATCAGGTGCAGCGCCCCGCATCCATTCTCGAAGCCAATCATCTGAAAGTATCGATGGATGACATCAACGAACCAGCGGATGGTTTTGTTGCGCCGAACGACGATCATGTCATGCAGGTCCTGACCTTCGTGCGTGGCTGGGACCGCAAGGCGCCGCTGGTGGTGCATTGCTACGCTGGGATCAGCCGCTCGACCGCGAGCGCTTTCACCGCGGCCTGCGCGCTCAATCCGCACCGCGACGAGGTCTCCATTGCGCGGCAAATCCGCGCGGCGTCGCCGATTGCGCAGCCGAACCGCTTGATCGTGGCGCTGGCGGACAAGGTGCTCGGCCGGGAGGGGCGCATGCTGCGCGCCATCGACGAAATGGGCCCCGGCAACATGATGATCGAGGGCCGCCCGTTTCGCATCGATCTTGAATAGAATGTGACGATCTACAGCGACATCCGTGCGATCCTGGATTCGCCGTTGCGTTTGAACTTTATCCGGCCAAAGTGACACACACTTGATTGCAACGCCCGCGGATTGGCTCGCGGGCTTCCGTTTGTCCGGGTCAGGCTATTGGCTGGCCACGCGAAACATTTGCCGATTGCCCTGCAACTCGAGGTCTCATGTTCGACTCTCCGTTCGACTTCCTGCCGATTGCCATCGCCGTCGTTGCATTCGTCGTCGCGCGAAAAGCCATGAACGAAACGGCGCTGCTGCGCCGCCGCATCGACATGATCGAGGCCGCTGCAACGGCGACGGTCCCGCCGCCGCTGCCTACCGCGGTCGACGCCGAACCGACACTGGCGCCCGCCGGTGACCGCGCGGAAGACCAAACGGCCACGATTGCGGACGAGCCGCCGAACGCAGGTCCGCCACCGCTGCCGCCCGAGGCTACCGCACCGCCGCCCATACCACAGGCCGGACCTGGCTTTGAGGAGCGCCTTGGCACCCGCTGGGTGGTCTGGGTCGGCGGGCTGACGCTCGCGCTCGGCGGCTTTTTCATGGTGCGCTACTCCATCGAGCAGGGACTGCTCGGCCCGGGCGTGCGCACCATCCTCGGCGGACTGTTCGCGCTCGCCCTGCTTGCCGCCGGCGAATGGACCCGCCGCAAGGAAAGTGTATCTGCGATCGCACCGCTGCCGATCGCCAACATCCCGGCGATCCTGACGGCTGCTGGTACCGCTGTGGCTTTCGCAACGATCTATGCGGCTTACGCTCTCTATGACTTTCTCGTGCCTGGGACGGCTTTCGTCTTGCTCGGGCTGGTCGCGATGGCGACGCTGGCCGCCGCGCTGCTGCATGGACCGGCGCTGGCCGGTCTTGGTGTCGTCGGCGCGTTCGTAACGCCCGTCCTCGTCTCGTCGGACAAACCGGATTACTGGGCTCTCTACATTTACCTCGCCATCGTCACCGCTGCGGCTTTCGCGCTGGCCCGGGCGCGGCTGTGGCGCTGGCTCGCAATCACCACCATCGTGTTCGCGATCCTCTGGACGCTGCCGTGCCTGGATTGCGGACCGATGATGGTCGGGCCACACATCTTCCACGTCGTCGCCGGCTTCGCACTGGCTGCGTTGCTCGTCGTCTGCGGCTTCATGTTCGGGCCGCCGGCCGACCCCGGCAAGATCGAGCCGGTCTCGTCCGGTTCGCTTGCCGTCTATGTGCTGGCTGCAGCCGCGATCGTGCTTGCGAGCGTCCACGCTGACGTGGCCCTGATCGGATTCGGAATTCTAGTGGCGGGCACCTTGTTCGTCGCCTGGCGGGCAGAAGCTGCGACCGGTGCGGTCGCTGCCTCCGGTCTCTTCGTCGCCGTCGTCTTTCTCGAATGGGCGGTGCGCGCCAACCCGAACATGCTGGTGCTGCCGGGCGGGCCACTACCCGGCATCGCTCCCACAGCCACGGACGGATCGGTGTCCCTGCATCTGATTTCAGCCGCGATCTTCGCGGTTGGGTTTGGCGCGGCAGGCTTCCTGGCGCAGGGCCGTTCGATCAGCGCGGCCATTCCTGTTGTATGGGCAGCGGCGGGCGTTTTCACGCCGCTGGCGCTGCTGATCGCACTCTACGCACGGATCGCACATCTCGACCGGTCGATACCGTTTGCGATCATGGCGGTCGTCCTCGCCGCCGTGTTCGGCGCAGCCACCGAGTCATTGACCAGACGAGACACCCGTCCGGGCCTTGCGATATCAGCAGCGCTATTCGCAACCGGCACACTCGGCGCACTGGCATTGGCATTCACCTTTGCGCTGGAGAAGGGCTGGCTGACCATCGCGCTCGCCCTGATGTCGATGGGAACGGCGTGGATCGCCATGCAGCGGCCGATCCCGTTCCTGCGCTGGCTGGCGGCGATCCTCGCCGCGATCGTCGTGGCACGCGTCGGCTACGAACCCCGCATCGTCGGCGACGCCATTGGCACGACGCCGATCTTCAACTGGCTGCTGGCGGGCTATGGCATCCCGGCGCTGTCGTTCTGGATCGGCAGCCATTTCCTGCGCCGCCGGGCCGACGACGCACCACTGCGCATGGTCGAAGCCGCCGCAATCCTGTTCACGGTTCTGCTGGCGTTTCTGGAAATCCGCCATGCGGTCAACGGCGGCAATGTCTACCGTGTTTCGGCAGACCTCACCGAGGTCGGCCTGCAGATCTGCGTCGCACTGGCCATGGCAATCGGACTTGAGCGGCTGCGCCTGCGCAGCGGCAGCATCGTGCACAATGTCAGTGCGGTCCTGCTGACGGTGTTCGCGGGCCTTGCCGTTCTGTTCGGGTTGTTCTTCCTCGTCAACCCGATGATCTGGCGCATGGATGTCGGCGGCAGCGTCATCAACCTGCTGCTGCTCGGTTACGCCGTGCCGGCCGTGCTTGCGTGGCTGCTATCCTACATTGTCGCGGGTCATCGCCGCGCCGGCTACAGCAACACCATCGCCGCCGGTGCGATGATCCTGGCGCTGGCCTATCTCTCGCTCGAGATACGGCGGCTCTATCACGGACCGATCCTGATCCACGGCGAAACCACCGACGCCGAACAATACACGTATTCGATCGCGTGGCTGTTGCTCGGCGTCGCCCTGCTCGGCATTGGCGTGATCGTCAATTCGCAACGGGCGCGGCTCGCGTCCGCCGTCGTGATCGCCTTGACGATCGTGAAGGCGTTCGTGATCGACATGTCGACGCTGACCGGCATTTACCGGTCGCTGTCGTTCATCTGTCTCGGTCTGGTGCTGGTGGCGATCGGATGGCTATACCAGCGTATCCTGTTCCGCCGCACCGCGACGCCACCGGACGTGAAGGCTTCCTAGAGCCTGTCTGCTTCCGATGAAATCAGAAGCATGGCCCTAAATTTTTATTTGACGCGTTTTCTTCACGCGAAGCGGTTTCCACTTCGCTCGAAAAGGCTTTAAGCCCTCACTTCCTGACGCTGGAACACGACATAGCCGGCCGCGAACAGCACGATGGTCCCCGCAATTAGCCCGACCGTCTGCGGCCAGACGATGATCAGGCTCTGGCTCAACGGCAGCGGCGCGCCCATCACCGCGCCGCGCAACTGCTCGAGAAATACCGGACCGAGCGTTCTCGTCGTCGGCGACAGCACGCCGACCATGGCTTCGCTGAACAGGTGGTTCGGCGATATGCGCGACAGCATCTGGGTCCAGACCGCAGTATCCGGGCTTTCCAGTCCCAATAGCGCATAGCGCGGGTCGGGCGGCGCGATCATCTGCGCGATGGCTGGCGCCAACATCGGCCACAGCACGGTGAGGAATAGCCAGATGCCGAGCGCCACCAACGCCGCTGTCGCCGATGAGCGAAACACGATCGACAGCAGCATCGCGAGCGCGAGCCAGACACCAGCGTAAAATACTGCGATCACCAGGAAGGCCAGCGACCGCGCGACCTCTTCGCCACCCGGCGGCACGCCGAGGAAGATCAGGCCAAGCCCGATCACCATCAGCCACAATGCTGCGAGGCTCATCGCCAGCGTCGCAAGGCCCGCAAGAAACTTTCCGATCAGCAGGGCATCGCGGTAGATCGGCTGAGCAAGGATGCGCGACAGCGTGCGCCGGTTGTGTTCGCCGTTGATAGCGTCGAATCCCAGTCCGATCGCCATCAGCGGAATCAGAAACCCGAGGATCGCCACGAATGACGGCAGCGGCGCATGGTTAACCGTGAACAGCCGCAGCAGCAGGAACGGGTCCTGCGCCGTGGTCTTGCGCAGACTGTCGATCGCACTGTAGAGCGCGGCGAGCGCGGTGAGTACGATCAGCCATTCCAGCACAAACATCCGGGCGCTGGAAAGGTTGTCTGCCAGTTCCTTGACGGCGACCGCGCCGACGCCCTGAAAAGGCGAACCCTCACGCCGCATGACGCGCCCCCTGTGTTTCTCCGGACTGGGTCTGGAAATAGCGCGCGTAGATCGCTTCGAGACTCGGCTCGTCGACCGACAGACGCCGCAGCGACCCGTTGGCTGCCACCACGGCGCGCGCGGCATCGGGCCTTACATCACGATCGGCGGTCATGCGGAAACGGTCCGCCGCCAGCGTCTCCACGCCCGTCACGCCCGGTATTGCCGCGAGCCGCCGGTCGAGACCGCTGCCATCAGCTTCCACCTCGACCACGAAGCCCGCACCCAGCACCTGCCGCGCGAGATCGGCAACGGCGCCCATCAGCACGATGCGTCCCGACTGGAACAGCGCGACGCGATTGCAGACCCGCTGCACCTGATCGAGCATGTGCGAGGACAACAGCACCGTGACGCCCTCGGCCCTCAGCTCGCCAACCAGG
>JBQCIZ010000597.1:0-4439 GCA_051953235.1 Nitrobacter sp.
CGATCACGGCGGGCCACGACGGCTTCACCGACGATCATCACACCGGCTAGCCTTCCCTTCGGACCTGCGCGGCAACCGCCGCGCAGGTTTTTTTTGACCGATCGATACCGTTGGAGACTTTCGAGACTGCGATGGGCGCTCGCGGACGGGACATTCGCGTGCTTGAATGCAGGAGGCTCCCATGATGCCCGGCGGCGTAACCGAGATCATTTGGCATTTCGCAGGCTATCTTCAAACCTTCGACGACATCGCACGCGACCGGGTCATTCTCGACGAGGGAGATTATCGCTACGATCCTCAGGACTACACGACGCACCGGCCTCAATTCACGTTCACGCCGGCCGAGGACGAACTGAACATCCAGCCGGTCAGCATCCAGGACGTGCCTGGGATCGACGAACCCAGCCACCATCTGCCGCTTTCGCGCCTCCACCCGGCATCGGAGCTCGAACTCGACCGGTTCGCGCCATCCTTCTCGCCGACCATTTTGCAGCCGATCTCACCGGGTTACGGCGGCAGCGGCGGTAGCGGCAGCGAGCACATCAAGATCGTCTATCAGGACGGCGGCGAGCAGAGCGAAGTCCAGACGCATCAATTCAACAACATGTATGACGACGATGCGCTCGTTGGAACCAACAACACGAATCTTCTGGTCGCCCTGAACGCCGAGGCGGATCACGCCATTACGCAAATGATCGTCGGCGCCGATGCGGCTGTTCCATCCGATTGGTACGCGCCACACACAACCGATGCGCTTCCGGTCTTCGTCGCGGCGCATGATCAGGCCTGGGCGGATCGCGACGGCACCGCCGATCCGCATTCAGTGACGCCTGGATACTATCTCAACGGCGTACTGCAGGATCCCGCGCCGACGCCACCCGATCAGCTCCCCGCTCCCGACCCCATACCGGCGCCCGATCTCGGTCACGGCCTCGGCCAGTGGGCGCTCGATGGCGGCAACACGGCCAGCAATGGCGCCTACATCGTCGACCTCTCGGATTCGGCGCGCACCATGCTGGTGATGGGAGACTACTTCAAGACCGACGCGATCTTCCAGACCAACTCGTACATGGACAACGATCACATCATGGTCGGAGGGATCGGATCCAACATCACGACCGGCGGCGATCAGGCCACCAACATCGCGGACTTCGTCCAGCATCCCGGCGTCTACGCATCGATGCCGAGCTATTTTGCGGGACCGAACTGGACGGTCGATGTCGTGCACGGCGACTATTTCGACGTTCGCGCGCTGGTTCAGAGCAATTATCTGTCAGACGACGACGTGACAATGCAGAGCAGCACGAGCACGCATTACGAAATTCATGCGGGCCAGAACGAGCTCGGAAACTTCGTGCTGATCAACGACGGCGATTTCAACTATGACCTGATTATCGTCGGCGGCAGCTACCACGGCATGAATCTGATCTATCAGAACAACATTCTTTACAACAACGATACCGTCTGGGCGACCGGCAACGGGATCGACCCGAACCAGACCATCTCCACAGGCGGCAACCAGCTCACCAATACCGCGACAATCGAAAACTACGGTGGCGACAATTTCCAACCGTGGAATTCAAGCCTCGGCGATCTCATCAACAGCATCTCCGGCGGAGCAACCGAACTCGATCCCTCGTTCGGGCAGTTGATCGCGGGTAACGGCGGCACATTCCATATCCTGTATGTCACCGGCGACTACTACGATGTGAACGCCATCTGGCAGACCAACATCGTTTCCGACGCGAACATGGCGATTCAGCTCCAGGGATATCCATCAAGCGTCACAGCCGGATACTACGGCGACGGCATGGCCACCCAGAACGTCGTGACGGGATCCAATGTGCTCAGCAACGACGCAGCCATCGTCGATGTCGGGAACACCAACACCTACGTTAACGGGCAAACCTACGGCGACTCCATCCTGGTGCAGGCCAATCTCGTGACGCAAGATTCCGATCACGTGACTCAGGCTTCGCCCCAGGCGCTCGTTCCCGAAGTAATCGCCTTCCTCGGACAGGATGACGCCTCGGACGGCTCCCAGCAGCCCTACCAAGCGACAGTGCCTCCCGCACACGACGACTCGATGGCCAACGTACTTCATTAACATACCGTGAATTGAAGCTTGCCGGTTGAGGAGCGCCGCAGATGAGTCTGAGTGACAGTCAAACCATCCGAGGTCCATCCGTCAATTCAAGCGAGCGCTCTTCGGAGGATGCGCTCCTGGCGCAGGTTCGCAAGCTCGAGCACGAGATAAAGAGAATTCCGCTGGAGGAAACATTCGGCCGCTCCGGATCTCAGGCTCCGAACGCGCACCGCGTTCCGGACAACCAGAATCCGCAACGCACCGCGCCTCCCGTCAGGCCCGTCGCCGAGACGCCCGATGCACGACGGGAGCCCTCGCCGGCGCCAATCCTGTCGAAACGGAATGAAGACAAGGCGCCCCTCGAGCCGGCTAACGGGCAGGATCGCGGCGGCAAGGGAGGTCTCAACGGCGCCGGCGGCGGTGGCGGCGGCGGACGTGGCGGAAATCCGCAACTGCACAAGCGATCTGGCGACAACGAATTCAGGGACGTTCTTGGCAAGGGTCTGACTACCGCACGGCGCAACCTCATCACCGTCGGCATTTTCTCACTGGTCGTGAACCTGCTGGTTCTGTCCATCCCGATCTATCTCTTCAACATGTCGGACCGCGTGCTGACCAGCCGCAGCGTCGATACGCTGATCATGCTGTCTTCGATCGTCATTCTGGCGATCGGGGCTCATGTCCTGATGGACATGTTGCGCCGCTTCATCCTGATGCGCATTGCGGTTGAGACCGAAGCGCGGTTGGGTGGCCCGGTGCTGAGCGCCGCAGCCAAGGCCGCGCAAAACGGATCAAGCCGCGAGTTTCAGACCCTCGCCGACCTGCAGCATCTGCGTGCCTTCATCACGGGTCCGGTCCTGTTGACGATTTTCGATGCGCCGGTCACCCCCGCCTACCTCGCAGTGGTATTTCTGATTCATCCGCAGCTCGGACTGATCGTGCTGGGCTCCAGCGTTTCCCTGATTGCGGTAGCACTCATCAACCAGCGTGTGACCGCGATTCCGTTCACGCGGGCGAATGCGTTCGGAACCCGCGCCAACCTGCAGGCGGAGGCGATGGCGCGCAACGCTCAGGTCATCAACGCGATGGGCATGATTCCGGAAGGCGTTCAGGTCTGGGGACAGGAGACGGTGGAATCGCTCAAGGCCCAGGTCGTCGGCCAGGACCTCAACATCATCATGACCGGCATTTCGAAATTCCTGCGACTGGGCACCCAGATCACCATTCTTGGATGGGGCGCTTTTCTCGCACTCGAAAGCGAGCTGACCGGCGGCATGATCATCGCCGCCTCGATCGTTGCCAGCCGCGCCCTGGCGCCGCTCGAAGGCACGATCGAAGGATGGCGCCATTTCGTGCAGGCGCGGTCCGCCTACAGCCGCATCAAGACCCTGCTTCAGAATTCTCCGCTCAACCTCGACCGGTTGCGGCTGCCGCGTCCGGAAGGACGTCTCAGCGTCGAGCGCATCCTGTACGTCCCGCCGCCAAACAAGAAGGTGATCCTCAACGGTATCAGCTTCCAGCTCGAGCCGGGAGAATCCCTTGCGATCGTCGGCCCGTCCGGCACCGGCAAGACCATGCTGGCGCGAATGCTGGTCGGATCGATCATTCCGACCGCCGGAAACGTCCGGCTCGACATGATGGACCTGCGCAACTGGGACTCGCGTCAGTTCGGCGAAAGTGTCGGCTATCTGCCTCAGGAGGTTCAACTGTTCCCGGCGTCGATCAAGGCGAATATCGCACGCATGCGCGCCGACGCGATCGACGAAGACATCTTCGACGCGGCTGAAACGGCCGACGTGCATGAAATGATCTCGGAACTCGCCCAGGGTTATGAAACCGTGATCGGAATGGACGGCAGCCCGCTATCGGGCGGGCAGCGCCAACGGATCGGCCTTGCGAGAGCCTTCTACGGCAATCCGCGTTTGATCGTGCGCGACGAACCGAACGCCAACCTCGACGCGAACGGCGAACGCGCGCTGGCGAAGGCGCTGGTCCGCGCGAAGGAAAAACGGATGACGGTCGTGACCATCACGCAGCGGCCGGCGCTGCTGCAAAGCGTCGACAAGATCATGATCCTGCAGAACGGCTCCGTGCAGGCGTTCGGAGCACGCGACGAACTGATACCTCTGGTAATGGGGCGCAAACCGTCCGGCGCCTCGGGACCGCCGATGCTTGACGCCTGATCGCAGAGATACACACAGCACACGCATGGAGAACCGGCCATGAGCGCGACAACAATCGGCGATCAGCCCTGGCACGCGGACCTGCCACGCTCAACTCGCGGCGCCACGGTTGCGGGCATTGTGATCATCGCAACCACGGTCATGGGATTTGGCGTCTGGGGCAACACCGC
>JBQCIZ010000598.1:0-2752 GCA_051953235.1 Nitrobacter sp.
TCTGTCACTGATTGCCGCCTTCACGCCCCTGATCTTCATGGATGGCATCGTCGGCCGGCTGTTGCGGGAGTTCTCGCTGACGCTGACCTTTGCGATCGTGGTGTCGACCATCGTGTCACTGACCATCACGCCGATGATCTGCGCCCATTACATCAAGCACGTGACCTCATCCCATGCGACGCGGTTCGATCGCATCGTTGAAGGGTCGCTATCGCGGATAGTGGAATTTTACGAACGAACGCTTCATGTCGTACTTCGTTTTCCTGTTTTAACGCTGCTGGTGTTCTTCGCCACGATCGCGCTGACCGTGACACTCTACATCAAGACACCGAAGGGCTATTTTCCGATCGACGACAGCGGTTTTGTCATCGGGTCGACACGCGCATCGGCCGACGTCTCCTTTCAATCCATGCTCGGACTTCAGCAGCGACTTGCCGACATCGTCATGGCCGATCCCGCGGTACAGGGAATTGGATCTTCGCTCGGCGGCAGCACGGCGAGGGGCGGTTCAAATCGCGGCTTCATGTACATCACGCTCAAGCCGCCGGCGGAGCGGGGCGGACTCAACACTCAACAGGTGATCGACCGCCTGCGCCGGAATCTCGGCGCGGTGCCTGGCATTCGGCTGTTCATGTTTGCCGCGCAGGATGTGCGGGCCGGCGGCCGCCAGAGCGATTCCAATTATCAGTACACGCTATCGAGTACCGACCTAGACCTGCTGCAGAAGTGGGCGCCGATCGTTGCCAAGCGCATGGAAACCGTGGAGGGGATCACCGACGTGTCCAGCGATCGCGATCCCGGCGGCTTGCAACTGACCTTGTCGATCGACCGGCAGAAGGCCGCAAGCCTTGGCGTCAAGGTTCAGGACATCGACAACGCCCTCAACAACGCCTTCTCGCAGCGGCAGATCTCAACGGTCTATACCCAGCGCAACCAGTATCAGGTCATTCTGGAGATCGATCCGCAGTTCCAGCAGGACCCGTCCAATCTCGACCGCATTTTCGTGGCGGGCGCCAACGGCGTGCAGGTGCCTTTGTCCGGTGTGGTTCGCTATCAGCGCGATCTCTCTGCGCTCGCGGTCTACCATTCGCAGTCGTTCCCATCGACCACCGTGTCCTTCAACACGCTGCCGGATGTGGAGCTTCAGGAAGCCACGACCAACATCCAGCGGGCGGTCGACGAACTGCATATGCCGGAGGGTATTCGCGGGAGTTTCGACGGCAACGCCGCCGACTTCCGCAAGACGTCGGGACGACAACCCCTGCTCATCCTTGGTGCGCTGGTCGCAATGTATATTGTGCTCGGTGTTCTCTACGAGAGCCTTGCACATCCGCTCACGATCATCTCGACGTTGCCGCCGGCGGGGCTTGGGGCGCTGTTGGCCTTGCAGATCACCGGCACGCCGCTGACGATCATTGCTTTCGTCGGCATCATTCTCCTTATCGGCATCGTCAAAAAAAACGGCATCATGATCGTGGATTTCGCGCTCGACGCCGAACGGCAGCGCGGACTGTCGTCCGCGGACGCGATCGTCGAAGCGTGCCGCGCGCGTTTCCGGCCGATTCTCATGACGACGATGGCAGCGCTGTTTGCGGGCATCCCGCTGGTGATCGCGACCGGCCCCGGTACCGAGTTGCGGCGCCCGCTCGGCGTCACCATCATCGGCGGCCTGTTCGTTTCGCAGATCCTGACGCTCTATACGACGCCGGTGATCTATCTGCTGATCGATCGGTTGCGGAGGCGAGGTGAGGCCGAGCCGGTTGCCGCGCCTGCCGAATAGGCGGGATGGGTTCCGGCTTCCTTGCTGCGACGACCCGCCGGGCGTATAGCGAGCCATGTCCAGCGTCTCCCAGACAAGTGCCGGCAGCGTGCCGCAGGATGCCATCCCGGATTGCCCGCGATGCGGTAAGCCGTCGGTATTCTGCATTTGCGACAGCGTCGAACCCATCAAATGCAAGACGTCGCTGCTGATCCTGCAACATCCGCAGGAGCAGGATCGGGCGCTCGGTACGGCACGTCTGACGGCACTGCATATCGTGAATGCGGTCGTGAAAATCGGCTTGTCCTGGCCGAGCCTGTCCAAAGCTCTCGGCCGGACGGTGCATGATCCTTCACGCTGGGCGGTGCTTTATCTCGGATCTGCCAAGGTCGAAGACCTCGAGACCGACCGCACGATTGTCGCCATCGATCGCAAGGGCGAAATCGAGGACAATCAGCGCGCCATCCTGGGTGATATCGAAGGCATCATCTTGCTGGACGGCACCTGGAGCCAGGCCAAGGCGCTGTGGTGGCGCAACGCGTGGATGCTGAAGTGCCAGCGCGTCATCTTGGGACCGCGGCAGGCATCGCGCTACGGCAAGCTGCGCAAGGAGCCGCGCCGGGATGGGCTCTCCACCATTGAGGCCGCGGCGATGATGCTGGCTGGCCTCGAACATCGCCCGGATATCGAGGCAACACTGCTGGCGAGTTTCGACAGGATGCTCGCAAAATACCGGGACGTGCAGACGACGAGTCCGGAACTGGCGCCTCGGCCGAAGCCGCGACGTGATTATCGGCGGCGCCGGCGCGGCTGACCGGTCGCGGGTGCATCTGCGGCGTCAGATCTTCAGAAATAGCAGTGGCCGACACGAGCAGGTTGCCTAACCGGCGGATGCTCTATATTGATCCGGATTCAAGGGGCCACGTGGCGGAGTGGTTACGCAACGGTCTGCAAAACCGTGTACACCAGTTCAATTCTGGTCGTGGCCTCCAT
>JBQCIZ010000599.1:0-4572 GCA_051953235.1 Nitrobacter sp.
CACCGAATCGCTTTTTATCTCTATGATCTCGCCAGCGAATTTCACGCGCTTTGGACGAGGGGGCGCGATTTGCCTCATTTACGCTTCATTATCAATAATGATGCAGAGATCACCAGGGCGCGACTGGCATTGGTTCAGGGCGTCGTCTCGGTTCTGGCATCCGGACTTGCCGTACTCGGCGTCCATGCGCCGAACGAGATGCGATAGTGGGGTAGCCGGTCACTGGGGGATTAGTGGCGGCTTGAGTGGCGGCTGTTTCGTTTAGAACAAGCGAGTTGGCGCCTTTCCCGAAGGGACGCAACATCACGATGGCTGATCGATATCAGGACAGAGCTTTCCCCGCAGATGACGATTATGGCCGCGACGATCATCGCGCGGCTTCGAGAGCCGAGAGCGATCCGCTGGCGGAACTTGCTCGCCTGATCGGCCAGAGCGATCCGTTCGGCAATCTCGGACGCGGCCAGCAGGCGGCGCCTGAAGTTGCTCCGGCCTATCGTGAACACGATCATTACGAACCGCAGCAAGAGCAGATCGAGGACGACGCTCCCGCCGGCCCGCCGCCATGGATGCAGCGGATCGCGCAACAGAACGCGCACCAGGATTTCGAAACGTCACCCCATCCGGTCCTGCGGCGTGCGGCGGTCTATCCAAATCCGCCGCTTGCCCAGCATGCCGAACCGGAGGCCTACCATCAGGCCGATCCGAATCGTTACGACGATGCGCTTTACGGCCAGATGCCCCACGACCAGGGTGCCTATGGCGGTGGCCAATATCCGGGCGGCCAGTATCAAGACGAGCCGTACGGCTATCAGGACGGCTACGGCGAAGATGCAGATGAGCGGGTGCCGCGGCGTCGCGGCGGTTTGCTGACGGTGATTGCGGTCCTCGTGCTTGCGGTGGTCGGCACCGGCGCTGCGTTTGCCTATCGGACCTATGTCGGTTCAGGCCGAAGCGGCCCGCCGCCGGTCATCAAGGCCGATGCCGGACCCAACAAGATCATTCCGCAGCAGACCGGTTCGGGCGATGCCGTGGGCAAACTGATCCAGGATCGCATGTCGGCCGCCAACGGTACCGAACAGATGATGTCGCGCGAAGAGCAGCCCGTTGATGTCAAGAGCGCGACCACCTCGGGCCCACGCGTTGTATTCCCGCCATTGAACCAGAACGCCAACCCGCCTTCCACGCAGAGTGTGGCGCCGAATGTCCGGCCGCCCGCAACCGTGGCGAATGGAACGATCGCGGGCGATGAACCGCGCAAGATCAAGACACTGACGGTTCATGGCGATCAGACCGACGTCGCGTCGGCCGTCCCCGTGGCGCGACCTGTAGCGCCGGCACCGCAAGCTCAGGCAGCGCCCGCGCCAACGCCGGTCCCGACCAGACACGTACCTCCGCCAGCGGCCACGCCCAATGCGAATGCGCCGCTCTCGCTGTCGCCCCAGGCCTCTGCCGAGACGAGGACACGGGTGGCCTCGACCAATCCCACGGCGCAGCCGATCGCACCGTCCGCAGTCAGCACCGGCGGATATGTGGTCCAGGTGTCGTCGCAACGGAACGAAGCTGATGCGCAGGCATCGTTCCGGGTCCTGCAAGGAAAATTCCCGTCAGTGCTGGGATCCCGAACTCCGATGATCAAGCGGGCCGATCTCGGTCCCAAGGGTGTCTACTATCGCGCCATGGTCGGGCCGTTTGGCTCGCCTGAGGAGGCCTCGCACTTCTGCGGCAGCCTCAAATCTGCTGGCGGACAGTGCGTCGTCCAAAGGAATTAACGGCGGTTTCCTTGACCCTCGGCGCACACGCGGGCTAATCGGCCCCATGAGCGTACGCGCATTTATCACGGGTGTATCCGGTCTCAGCCTGACTGCGGAGGAGCGCGAGTTTCTGCGCGCCGAAAAGCCGTGGGGCTTTATCCTATTCAAGAGAAACGTCGACAATCCTCTGCAAGTCGCTCGACTCGTTCAGGAGCTGCGTGAAACGGTCGGCGACGCCGATGCGCCTGTCCTGATCGATCAGGAGGGCGGTCGCGTGCAGCGGTTGGGGCCGCCGCACTGGCCGGTCTATCCGGCAGGGGCGGTGTTCAGCACGCTCTATGACCGCGATCGCGAAGATGGCTTGAAAGCCGCCCGGCTGAGCGCGCAACTGATCGCCGCCGACCTCGGCGATCTCGGGATCACCGTCGATTGCCTGCCTCTGGCGGACGTTCCGGCGCCAGGGGCCGATGCCGTCATTGGTGATCGTGCCTACGGCACCGATCCGCAGAAAGTCGCGGCGATCGCGCGCGCGGTGACCGATGGCTTGGAGCAGGGCGGCGTTCTGCCGGTTCTCAAGCACATTCCCGGCCATGGACGGGCGACCGCCGACACGCATCACAAGCTTCCAGTCGTCGAAACCTCGAAGAACGATCTGGAAGCCATTGATTTCGCAGCATTCCGGCCGCTTGCCGACCTGCCGATGGCGATGACCGCACATGTTGTGTTTAGCGCAATTGATGCCACGCAACCGGCCACGACATCTGCGACAATCATCGAACAGGTGATTCGTGGCGTGATCGGGTTCCAGGGTTTGTTGATGAGTGATGACGTGTCCATGAATGCGCTGGCGGGATCGATCGCGGAGCGGACCCGGGCGATTGTTTCGGCCGGTTGCGACATGGTCCTGCACTGCAACGGCAAACTCGACGAGATGCGGCAGGTGGCCGGAGAAACTCCGGAATTGTCGGGCAACGCGCTGGATCGGGCGCGGCGGGCCTTGGCGTCACGCAAGCCGCCCCAGCCATTCGATCGCGAAGCGGCGCAGGCGGAACTCGGCGCACTGACGCGCCGCGCGGGAGCAGCAAGCGCATGAGTGCTGAAATTCTGCAGTTTGAAACCGGCCGGCCGGCGGACCGCATCGACGACGATCTTGCGCTGGTGGTCGACGTCGAAGGCTATGAAGGACCGCTCGATCTGTTGCTGGCGCTGGCACGGCAGCAGAAAGTGGATCTCGCCAAGATCTCGATTTTGGCGCTGGCGGATCAGTACCTCGTTTTTATCGAGGCAGCCCGCAAGATTCGGCTCGAACTCGCCGCCGACTATCTCGTGATGGCGGCATGGCTGGCGTTCCTGAAATCGCGCCTGCTGTTGCCGGAACCGGCGACGCCGGATGGACCGAGCGCCGAGGAAATGGCAACCGCCCTGGCCAATCGGCTGCGTCGCCTCGAGGCCATTCGCGAAGCCGCGAACCGTCTGATGAACAGGCCGCAGTTCCAGCGCGATATCTTTCCGCGCGGCAATCCGGAAGCGATCGCCGAAATTCGCCATCCGCGTTTCACCGCGACGCTGTTCGATCTGCTCACAGCCTATGCGACGCAGCGTCAGCAACGCGTGCTGACAACGGTTCATCTGGCGAAGCGCACGGTCTGGTCGTTGAGCGAAGCGCGCGCGTCCCTCGAGCGTCTGGTCGGTCTGGCCGATGAGGACTGGGGATGCCTCGATGAATACCTGATGGCCTACGTCGCCGATCCCTCGCAGCGAGCCACCGTGTTCGCGTCGAGCTTTGCCGCTGCACTGGAACTGGTCCGCGAAGGCGTCATGGATCTGAACCAGAAAGAGGCGTTTGCACCGCTGTATTTTCGCAAACACACCCCGACACCGGATGCGATGGCGGCGCCGGAAACCCCGGCGCAGTAAGTGGAAGAAGGAGACCAAGCCATGGCGAGCCTGGCGGAAAAGCGCATCGAGCAGATCGACGAGCAGGTCGAGGAACCCGCAATGGAGCAGCCTGCCGCGCGGCCCGAGGAACTGAGGTTGCTCGAAGCGCTGCTGTTTGCTTCGTCGGAGCCGCTGGATCAGGCGGCGCTCGCCAAGCGCATGCCCGAGGGCGTCGATATCAAGGAAGCGCTGGCGCAGTTGCAGGCGGACTACGCCTCGCGCGGGGTCAATCTGGTGCGCGTCGCCAACAAGTGGACCTTTCGTACCGCGGGTGACCTGTCCTGGCTGATGACGCGGGAAAGCACGGAAACCCGGCGGCTGTCGCGCGCCGCCATCGAGGTGTTGGCGATCATCGCCTACCATCAGCCGGTGACGCGCGCCGAGATCGAGGAAATCCGCGGGGTTATTACCTCCAAGGGCACGCTCGACGTTCTGCTGGAAACCGGCTGGATCAGGCCGCGCGGCCGCCGCAAGACGCCCGGCCGTCCGCTGACTTTCGGAACCACCGAAGCGTTCCTCTCGCAGTTCAGCCTCGAAGCGCTCGGCGACCTGCCGGGGCTCGAGGAACTGAAGGGAACGGGTCTTCTGGATTCCCGCCTGCCGGGCGGATTCAGTGTTCCGACCCCGTCGGACGATCCCGCCTTGCGCGAGGACGAGGATCCGCTGGAGGCCGGCGATCTCGAATTGGCGCTGGCACCGGCGGTCGAGCCCGAAAAGGACGGCGGCAACGAGCATTAGTGGCAGCGCACAAGCGGCCGCTGCCATGGATTAACGGTAGCGGCAATGCGTCGCGTTATCCGCCTTTCTGCTAGCCTTAAGTCCTTGTTTTTGCCACCCCCTGCGCCTAGTTTGAGGACAACTTCGGGCCGGGACTCCGGCCGCG
>JBQCIZ010000600.1:0-13497 GCA_051953235.1 Nitrobacter sp.
GATCAGGCGCGGCGGCGCTCGCGCAGCACGCCGCTGGTATCGACGCTGGCGCGCAGCGTTTTCAGTTCATCCGCGGTCGGCATCGTCGTAACCGGCGGCGTGCCCTCGACCAGCAATTCGAAGCCGGTCTGCTTCTGGACCTGCTCCAGCGCGACGCCCGGATTCAGCGACTTTACGCGCATCCGCTTCGAGGCAGGCTCGAAGTCGAAAACGCCGAACGGACTGATGACGAGTTTGGGCCCACCCTCGGGCAGACCGCGATCGGTGCGCGACGTGCCGCCGTCGAGAAAGCCCGGGCCGTTGAGGAAATCGACGCGCTCCGGAAAGCTGCCGCGATCGTGCCGCGCCATCACGACGTAGAACCGCCGCGCGAGCGCAGTGAGGGCGCTGATGCCGACCGTGCCCGGGCCGCGCAGCCGCGGCTTGTCGTGCGAGCCGACGCAGACGGTGTTGATGTTGCCGTAACGATCGACCTGAATCGCGCCGAGAATCGCGAAATCGAAGAAGTGGATCTTCCAGTCGATGAAGTCGACCATCTGCGGCAGATCCATCATCGCCTCGCTCCAGGCGATGTTCTCGGTGCGGGCCGTGGAGCGGATCACCGGCTCGTTGCAGTTGACCATGCCGCCGGGGCCCGACACCCACCAGAGCGTCGGTGCGTGGCTGGCGCGCGCCAGATTGCAGGCCGCGACCTGAACGTCGCTGTTGGTGCCGACGATCGCCTTTTCGCCGTCGTGCAGGTCGCGCGCCAGCAGCACGGCGTGGAGTTCGGCCATCGAGCAATCGGTGTCGGTCATTTTCATTTTCTTTGCTTAAGGGCTATTGGTCAGACCATTCTAGGAGAAGCTTTGCGCCAATGTCAAACGACCGTCCCGGCATGGCACTTGCCGTGGGCGCGCATGGCTTTGGTTCGCGCGGACGGAGCACCTGCGCGATCAGAATAGGAAGGGTGGGGAAAGATTAGTGCGAGGTCTCTTCGGCCAGCGGCCGCAACGACTTGCTCTCGGTGGCAGTCCGCTCGGCGCGCATCAGGTGGCGGCGAAGCCGCTGCAGATGATCGGTCATTTCCCGCTTGGCGTCCTCGACCCGGCCGGATGCGATGTATTCGACCAGCCGGCGCCGATGCACAATGAGATTGGGAAAGAACTCGATGTTCGATTGCACGACCTGCTGCAGCACGATCTCGGTCAACGCCTCGATGATCATCTGCAGCACGGTGTTGTCGGTGGCCTGCGAGATCAGGCGGTAAAATTCCGCGCTGACCGCGACGCGTTCGGACGCTTTTCCTGTGGTCGGAAGCTCGGTCAGCCGGTCGACATTTCGCTCCAGTGCGGCGACCGTGGTTGGCCGGATTCGCTCGCATGCAAGCTGCATGGCGAGCTGCATCACCAGCGTGCGCGCTTCTGTCAGGTTATCCAGCGAAATGCGGCCGAGATGGAACATGTCGCGGATGGATTGCGTGACCAGATCGGGATCGCCCTTGAGGATGAACGCGCCGCCGCGCGCGCCTTTCTGCAGGCCGACGACGCCGGCGATCTCGAGGCTGCGTAAGGCTTCGCGCACGGCCGCGCGGCTGACGCCGAGTTTCGTCGCGAGCTCGCGCTCCGGCGGCAGCTTGTCGCCGGGCCGGAGCGTTCCGGTGGCCATCTCGCGGCGAACCTGTTCGCAGATTTCCTCGAAGACGCGTTTTGTTCGGATCGGCGCAAATTGCGGTTGCGAGCGGTCCTTCGCCGCAGGTTCGGCTACAACCCGGCGCCGCGGATTTTTCCTGGCGCGGCTTTTCGCTGCGACGGTCGTCGTCTTCCTGCTCACAATCCGGTCCGTTTCGTTGGAGTCTGCCCGAAGGGCCGACCACACCATCCAATATACTAAGACGAACGGATTGCACAGCGGTCCCGAACGGTTCTTGACGCACCGGAACTAAAATGCATCAATGGTCTGTCCATTGCACAAAGTGATCCCGGCCTGCAGGCCGGGCGTGCGCCGGATACCAAAAACAAGCCGTTAGCCGGGTGCCTCAAGCCCGGTGCAGCGCGCCACAACAAACGGGCAGGAAAGGGAGAATCGCCTTGATCGGACGCAGGCTGCAACACAGGCTCGGCGGGACGGCCCCCTGATGGACATGCTGCCGCTTCTCCCGCAGGCGCTCGCGGACGGGCTCCTGCTCGGTGCCGTCTACGCGATCGTCGCCGTGGGGTTGACGCTGACGTTCGGCGTGCTGCGGATCGTGAATTTCGCTCATGGCGATTTTCTCGCGCTCGGGTTGTATCTGACCTACCTCGGTGCCACATGGCTCCATCTCGATCCCTATCTGTCGCTGGTTCTGGTGCTGCCGCTGGTCACGCTCGCCGCGGCCTTCACCTACAGGTTGCTGATCGCACCGGTTATTCTCGCGCCGGAACACAACCAGATCGTTGTGACGCTCGGCCTGTCGCTGATCCTGCAGAACGCCATGCTGGCGATCTTCACTGCCGATCTGCATGCCATGCCATCCGTTCTTTCCGGGCATATCGTGCGGATCGGCAACGTCTTCATCCAGGCTGCGGCGCTGATCGCCGGCGCGGCGTCGATTGCGGTTTGCCTCGGGCTGTACTGGCTGCTTCGGTCCACCGAACTCGGGCGGCAAATTCGCGCGGCGGCGCAGGATCGCGATGCCGCCCTGATGAGCGGCGTCAATGTCGACAGGATGTATCTGATCGCATTCTGCATCGGCGTCGGCTCGCTCGGCCTTGTCGCGCCGCTGATCGCGCCGTTCAACTATGTCAGCCCATCCGTCGGCTCGAGCTTCACGCTGACGGCGTTTATCGTCGTCGTGCTCGGCAGCATGGGTAATTTTGTCGGCGCGCTGATCGGCGGCTTCATCATCGGACTCGTCGAGGCGGTAGGCGGCCTGCTGACCGGCGGTTCGATCAACTTCATCATCACCTACGCCATCTTCATCCTGTTCCTGCTGTTCAGGCCGGAAGGGTTGCTGGGAGGGCGCAGGCTATGAAACCGATGCTTGCGCTCGGCCTCGTCGTTGCCTTGCTCGCCGGCCTTGCCCCGTTTCTGTCGATCTACGGCCAGCACATCTTCGTTCTGGTCGCGCTCTACGGCACGGTGGCGCTGGCTTGGAATATCCTCGGCGGCATGGCCGGCCAGATGTCGCTGGGGCACGCGCTGTTTGTCGGCGCGGGCGCCTATGTATCCACAGCGCTTTATCTTAACCTCGGCGTCAGCCCGTGGATCGGTCTGGTGCTCGCGGCATGCCTCGGCGGTGCGCTCGGCGCGCTGATGGGCTACACGGTGTTTCGCCGCAAGCTGTCCGGCGTCTATTTCGCGCTGGTGACGCTCGCGCTTGCCGAAATGACGTTGCACATCGTCAGCAATGTGCCGTCGCTCGGCGCAGCCAATGGACTGGCGATTCCGGCGCGGCCGTCGCTGGCGAACCTGCAGTTCACCTCCAAGCTCGGCTATTGCTACGCAGCGCTTGCCGTTCTCACCGTGGCGGCAATTGTCATCATCACCATCCATCGCTCGCGCCTCGGCTATGTCTTTCTGGCGATCCGGGAGAACGAGCGCTCCGCCGCGGCGCTCGGTATCGATGTGGTGCAGGGTAAGGTGATCGCGGCCGCGATCAGTGGCGCGCTGGCGGCGCTGGTCGGGCCGATCTACGCCAACTACGTGCTGTTCATCGATCCGGAGTCCGTGCTCGGCGTCACCGTTTCGATCGATGCGCTGGTGTTTTCCTTCGTCGGCGGCCTCGGTTCGCTGTTCGGGCCGTTGCTCGGCACCGTCGTGCTGGTGCCGCTTACCGAACTGCTGCGCGGCATGCTGGCGGGTCGGTTGGCCGGCGTTCATTTGATCGTTTACGGCGTCATCCTCGTGCTGGTGATGCGGCTCGCGCCGCGCGGCCTGTGGGGCCTGCTCAGCGATGCGATCGCACGGAGGCGGGCATGAGCGCGCCCCTTCTGCAGGTTCGCGGCGTCTCGCGCTGGTTCGGCGGCTTGCGCGCGGTCGACGAGGTCTCGTTCGATCTGGAAAGCCATGAGATCGTTGGCCTGATCGGGCCCAATGGCGCCGGCAAGACCACGCTGTTCGAAACCATCTCGGGCTTCATTCGCCCGACCAAGGGCGCTGTTACGTTCGACGGCCGCGATATCACGGGCCATCCGCCGCATCGCCTGGCGCGGCTCGGTATCGGCCGCACCTTCCAGATCGTGCAGCCGTTCCGCGACGTCTCCGTGCTGGAGAACGTTATCGCTGGCGTGCTTGGCCCGAACCGCGAGACCTCCGACCCGCGGGCCGAGGCGATGGCGGTTCTGACCCGCGTTCGGCTCGATCATCGTTCGGGTATGCTGGCGCGCAATCTGTCGCTGCCCGAGAAGAAGCGGCTGGAGATCGCGCGTGCGCTCGCCACGCGGCCGCGATTGCTGCTGCTCGACGAGGTCATGGCCGGGCTCACCCCGGCGGAGATCGACGAGATCATGGTGATCCTCGCCGATATCAGGCGCGAGGGCATCGCGCTATTGATCGTCGAGCACGTCATGCGCGCGATCATGTCGCTGTCGGACCGGCTCGTCGTGATGGCCAACGGCCGCAAGATCGCGGAAGGGCTGCCGGCTGCGGTCGCTGCCGACCCCGCCGTCATCGAGGCCTATCTGGGCAGGAGGCATCATGGCGCTGCTTGATGTCAAAGGCCTGCGCGCCGGTTACGGCGATGTGCCTGTGCTGCGGGGGGTCGATCTTGCGATTCAAGCCGGAAGCATCACCGCGCTGATCGGCGCCAACGGTGCGGGCAAGACCACGCTGCTGCGCGCGATATCCGGAATCATTTCAGCCGAAGCCGGATCGATCCGATACGACGGCCAGGACATTCTCGGCAAGCCACCGCAGGACATCGTCCGCGCCGGTCTGGTTCAGGTACCGGAAGGCCGCCGCCTGTTTCCGGACATGTCCGTGTTCGAAAACCTTCTGATCGGATCGTCGTCGCCGAGCGCGCGTCCCCGGCGCGACGAAAATCTAAAAATGGTATTCGAGTTGTTTCCGAAGGTTCGCGAACGCGGCGGCCAGCGCGCCGGTACGCTGTCGGGCGGCGAGCAGCAGATGGTGGCGATCGCCCGGGCATTGATGGCTTCGCCGCGGTTGCTCTTGCTTGACGAAACCAGTCTTGGTCTGGCGCCGATCGTCGTCGACGAGATCTTCGTCGCGGTACGCCGGCTCGCGGCGCAGGGCATGACTATTTTGGTGGTCGAACAGAACACCGCACTGGCGCTTGAGGTCGCCGACCACGGTTACGTTCTCGAACAGGGGCATTTTGCGATGGAAGGCCCGGCTTCCGGCCTGATGGCGGACCCGCGAGTCAAGCAGGCCTATCTCGGAATCTGAATACCAACAAAGCAAGGGAGACGCAGATGAAACGCATGGTTGGCTTTTTTCTTTCAACGACGGTGCTGCTGGCAGCGTTCAACGCGAACGCCGCCGATGCCGTCAAGGTCGGCGCGGTTTATGCGCTGACCGGACCCGGCGCGGTCGGCGGCGGTGACGGCATGCGCGGAACCGAGCTTGCGATCGAGGAAGCCAATGCAGCGGGTGGCTTGAAAAATCACGGCGGCGCGCAGATCGAACTCGTCAAGGGCGATTCCCAGAGCAAGCCGGTCAATGCCGTCGGTGAAACGGAGCGGCTGATCAATCAGGACAAGGTCGTGCTGGTGATGGGGGCTGCGACTTCCAACGAAACCGTGCCGCTGTCGCAGGTCGCGGAGAAATACGGCATCCCGCATATCAATACGATTCCGCAGCAGGAATCCATGACCAACGGCACCTTGAAGTGGACCTGGTCGACCACGCTGATCGACAGCGACTACGTGGCCGGCATCTTCCATGCGCTCGACATGGTGCACAAGCTCGATCCGAAGAAGACCAAGGTCGCCGTGCTCTGCCCGGACAATGAATACGGTATCGAGATGGGCAAGCAGCTCAAGGCACAACTGGCGGCCCGCAAGGACCTCAAGGTCGTCTCGTTCATCGACTACGGGGCAGCAGCGCAGGATCTGCTGCAGCCGGCCCTCAAGGTGAAGGCCTCGCAGCCGGATATCGTGATCCAGGTCGGCTACTTCCGTGCCGGCGTGCTGGCATCGAAGGCTTACGAGCAACTCGACTTTCATCCCGTCGTGATCGGCACGGGCGGCATGTCCGGCGATCCGAAGCTTCGCAAGGAAATCGGCAAGCTGGTGGCCTGGCAGTTCGCGGTGACGCCGTTCTCGGCCGCTCTCCCGGCGGCCGAGAAGATCGGCGCAGCCTTCGAGAAGAAATTCCAGCAGCCGCTGACGCTGAACTCCGCGCTCGGCTATTTCGGCACCAAGGTGGCGATCCGGGCGCTGGATTCAGCGAAGAGCTTCAAACCGGCCGATATCGCCGATGCGCTTCGCAAGGTGAAATTCAGCAAGGACGAGATGATCACGTCGTCGGATTATCTGGAGTTCGATCAGAACGGCCGCAACAAGGGGCGCGATACCACGATCACCCAGTTCCAGGGCGACAAACTCGTGACGGTGTGGCCGCCCGAGAAGGCGACGGCAAAGCCGGTGCTCAAGAACTTCAACACGCCGTAGTCCGCGTATTGGGCAACACATCGAAAAGCAACAAGAGCAAACAACGATGATGTCATCAACACGGCCGCTCTACGGGGCGGCCGACCTTTCGCGCCTCATCGATCCCAAGGTCGTCGCGATCGTCGGCGCATCGGAAACGCGCGGTTCGTTCGGCGAGCGTACGCTGTCCAACATGGCGGGCTTCACCGGCAAGGTCTTTGCGATCAACCCGAAGTACCAGACGCTGCTCGGGCGCCCCTGCGTGCCGTCGCTGGCCGACTTGCCCGAGCGCCCCGATTGCGTGGTGCTCTGCGTCGGACGACCGATGGTCGAAGGCATGATCGAGAGCGCCGCAGCGGCAGGCGCGGGCGGCGTCGTGATCTACGCGTCCGGTTTTGCGGAGACCTCAAAACCCGATCGTGTCGAGGCGCAGCAACGTCTGATCGCACTCGCGCATCGCACCGGTGTTCGGGTGGTTGGGCCGAATTGCGTCGGTCTCGCCAATACGCGATCGAAGGCCGGACTGAATTTCATGCCCGACTATGCCGCCATGGGTCATCGTGCTGGCCCGATCGGAATCGTGTCGCAGAGCGGCGCGCTGGGTTATACCGTGTTGCAGGGCATGGAGCGCGGCATCGGCTTCTCGCACTATCTCGCAGCGGGCAACTCCTGCGATGTGGATGTCTGCGACTTCATCTCCTATCTCGCCGAGAACGATGACACCAGGGCGATCGTCTGTCTGCTGGAAGGCGTCAAGGATGGTGCGCGCTTTCTCGAAGCGGCGCGCAAGGCGCGGGATGCCCGCAAGGCGCTGATCGTCTACAAGACCGGCAACAGCGAGACTTCCAGCAAAGCGGCGATGTCGCACACCGGAACCATGGTCGGTTCGGCCGTCGCCTATAGGACCGCGTTCGAGGAGGCGGGCGCGATCGCGGTCGACGATCTCGAATCCGTGCTGGAGACCGCATCGTTCTTTGCCAAGACGACAGCGCCGAGCGCAGGCCGAGGCGTCGGCATCCTCTCGACCTCCGGCGGTGCCGCGGTGATCTGCGCCGACAAGGCTGAAGTTCATGGTGTATCGCTGCCCGCGCTGGAAGCGAAAACCGCTGAGGCTCTGCATACGGTCGTGCCGGATTTCGGCTCGGTCGCCAATCCATCCGATCTCACGGCGGAAGTGCTGAAGACATCGGAGACGTTCGGGTTCTGTCTCGATGCTTTCATGTCCGATGCAAGCTTCAGCGCGCTGGTTATGCCGATGATCTTTGCGCATGCCTCGTCCAGCGGCGCGCGCGCGCCCACCATCGTCGAGGCCGCCGCCCGCACGGACAAGCCGCTCGCAGTGGTCTGGATGAACGAATGGCTGCAGGGGCCAGGCAGCGAATTGCTCGACGCCGATCCGCGCGTCTGCATGTTCCGCTCGGCCGATCGCTGCTTTGCCACGTTGCGCGCATGGTTCGATTGGCACAAGCGCCGTGCGCGGCAATCGGCGGTGAGCGGCCGTCGCTCGCCGGCCAATGCCGCTCAAGTAGCGCGCAGGATTCTCGTGGAAGCCGGCAGTCGTGGCAAATCGCTCTCGGAGACCGAGTCGAAGCGCATTCTCGATTGCTACGGCATCCGCGTGCCCCGCGAGATCGTCGCTGGCGATCCCGATGCGGCGGCCGAGGCCGCAAGGACGATCGGCGGTCCTGTGGCGCTCAAGATCGTGTCGCCCGATATCCTGCACAAGACCGAGGCCGGCGGTGTCAGGCTTGGCTTGTCGGTGACGGCGGATGTCCGCGCTGCGGCGCAGGACATCCTGGCCTCGGCGTCGCGCCATGCGCCGCAGGCGCGGCTCGATGGCATCAGCGTGCAGGAAATGGCGCCGTCCGGCGTCGAGATCGTGCTCGGGATGAAGAACGATCGTCAGTTCGGTCCGCTGGTCGCGGTGGGGCTCGGCGGGGTCATGGTCGAACTGCTCGGCGATACCGCCGTGCGGCTTGCACCGGTCGCGGATGCAACAGCGCGCGACATGCTGGCCTCGCTGAAAAGCTATCCGTTACTGACGGGATTCCGCGGCAAGCCGGGCGTCGATGTCGACGGACTGGTGGATGCGATTTGCCGGCTGTCGGAACTCGCCCATGATCTTGCCGATGTCATCGACCAGATTGACGTTAATCCGGTGATCGCTGGCGATGCCGGCGTGATGGCCGCCGATGCATTGATCGTGTGCCGATGAGGCAGAACGTTCGGAGGGCAACACCATGACACGCAACGTGGCCATTCTCGGTGCGGCAGCCCTTCCGGTCGCCAAGTGGCAGAAGCCGCGCGACGCCGAGATCCAGGTGCTCGAGCATGAAACCCTCGCCAGGGTCGTGATCGCGGCCATGGCCGATGCCGGTCTCGACAAGAGCGAGATTTCGTCGCTGGTGTTTGCGCAGCCGCGCCCCTACACGCAGCAAAAATACTTTGCGACCTTCATCGCCAACTATCTGCGGCTGCCTTGCACAGGAACAGTGCAGGAGGTGCTCGGCAACGGCATGACGGCGGCGCTGGCCTTCGAGGCGGCGGCGAACGACATCCGGCTCGGCAAGTCCCGCGTGGCGCTGGCGCTGGGGATCAATTTCGAATCTGCAATTCCCGCCGTTGAGCACATGATGAATTCGATGAAGGCCACCGGCGACGTGGACTTCCACGCGCCGTTCGGCTTCACGCCGATCTCCTGGTACGCCATGGATGCGGCGCGTTATATCCACGAATTCAACTCGTCTCGCGAGGAGCTGGCGAGCGTTTCGGTGAAGAATCGGCGTCATGCCTCGCTGAATCCGATCGCGCAGTTCCGAAAGCCTATCACGCTCGACGAAGTGCTGGCGCAAAAGCCGATCGTCGAACCGCTGGGACTTTACGAGGTGCCGCCGCGCGGCGACGGCGCTGCTTGCCTTGTGGTTGTTGACGAGGAGGTCGCGAAGGCGTCCGGTAAACCTTACGTTCGCGTGCGCGGACGCGGGTTTTTCCATGAGGGCGCGCACCAGATCAACGAGGTGCCGAACGACATGATCGCGCTGGTCTCGGCGCAGCGGGCCGGACAGGCGGCCTACAGCGAGGCCGGCGTCACGGCTGGCGACGTCGATCTTGCCGAACTCTATGCGCCATGCACCATCATCGAGGTGCTCGCGAGCGAGGCGCTGGGCCTCGTGCCGCGCGGGCAGGGTGCGCGGTTGTGCGCGGAAGGCGTGACGTCGCTCGGCGGGCGGATTCCCATCTCGACATCCGGTGGACTGCAATCGCGCGGCCATCCGGCGCATGTGACGCCGTTCTACAGCCTGTTCGAGCTCAACGAGCAACTCACGGGCCGTGCCGGCGAACGGCAGGTCAAGGGTGCGCGGCTAGGCGTCACGAGCGCCGAGCTCGGCAACTACAACGCCGCGCTGGTTCATGTACTGGAAGGAGTGCAGTGATGCTTGCGTCGCAAACCATCGACCGCGCTCGCGCCTTTCCGCCGCGCATGACCGAATTCACCCAGCGGTTTTGGCAGGGGCTGGCATCCGGGGATTTCCAGACCACCCGATGCGACGACTGCGAGCGGCTGACGTTTCCGCCAAAGCCGTTCTGCCCGCATTGTTGGGCGGAGCGTGTCCGGTGGGTGCCGCTGTCCGGCCGCGGCAGGCTCTATTCGCAGACCGTTGTGCACGCCGCGCCGATGGTGTTTCAAGATGAGGTGCCGTATCGCGTCGGCATCGTCGATCTGGATGAGGGCTTGCGTATCGCGACCCGCGTGCTCGCGGAAGCGGAGCCGAAACTCGACTCCGCGGTGGAGATCGTCGTCCTGCAATACAAGGATGGGCCGCTGTTCGCCGCGCGGCCGCTCTAGCAGTATCAGAGATCCAGCGTCAGCACCGGCGTTTTCGAGCGCGAGCAGCAGATCATGATCTTGCTGTTTTCGGCCCGGTCCTCGTCGCTGAGAAAGCTGTCGCGGTGATCGGGAATGCCTTCGATCACTTTTGTCTCGCAGGTTCCGCAGATGCCGTCCGAGCAGGAAAAGGCCACGTCGATGCCGTTGTCGAGCAGGATGTCGAGAATGGTCTCGCCCGGCGGCACGGTCAGGGTGCGCCCGCTGCGCTGCAGGTGAATATCGAAGCCGTCGCCGGGATTGATGGTCTCGCTCATCGTCCGATCCCAAGCTTACAGCTTGTAGCCAAAATCGGCGCCGAGCGTCGCCCGCATGTGCGGCCGGCCGAAATCGACCCATGATGTCGTGCTCGGCAGCGTGAGCGACACCGCGCGGACCATGAAGGTGTCGGGCTCGTTCGCTCCGCTCGGCACCGTGCCGCGATCGCGATAGGCGTTGACGGTTTCGAGCAATAGCCGCCGCGTCATCGCGATGCCGGTATCGCTCGAGCCGAGATTTTCCTTGCTACGGTCGAAAATCGGCTTGGTCCCGCTCTGGCAGGCGCCATCCTGCACCCAGAGTCCCGGCAAGCCGGAAAACCAGGTATCGACCTGGCTCTGATAATCGAACTGAAAGCCGTTCTCGCGCGTGAATTTGGTCCAGTAGTCGGCGTAAGGGGTCGAGGGATCGCGCTTGGCGAGGGATTGCGCGCTGGCGTGCGCCGATTCCCGGCCGTTGTGGCCATGCTCGAACACCTCGCGCATGCGCGCCGGCAGCGGCGCGGCCGGATGATAGGAAAACATCAGGCAGATGGTGTGATTGTCGTCCATCGGCACCCAGGCATGGCCGCTGAGTTCCGGATATTTCGACTGTGGCGGTACCAGCGAATAGAACGGCAGCATGAACTGGTTGACCCGCCAGTAATTGGTCTGCTCGTCCAAGCGCCGCTTGGCGCCGATGCTCATGCCAAAGTCCTGCCGCATGCATTCGAAGGTCGGACGCAGGTCGCGCGTCGCCAGCCATTCGTTGATCGCGCCCTTGGAATCGATTCGGCTGTGCAGGATCGGCGCATGTGCTGAGTCGATTTCGCCTTCCAGCGCCTGCAGCCAGTTGCATTCCTGGATGCGCATCGACAGATGCACGTTCTCGGCCGGAACCAGATTCCATTCCAGGTTCGGCAGCTCCGGCGGTTCGGCCTCCGGTCCCATATAGGTCCAGACCACGCCGTTGCGCTCGCGGCAGGGATAGGCGGTGATCCGCACCTTTTCCTTCAATCGGCTCTTCACCGGCTCCGCAGGTGTATCGACGACGGCGCCCGTGACGTCGAATTTCCAGCCGTGATAGACGCAGCGCAGCCCGCAATCCTCATTGCGGCCGAACATCATGGGCGCGCCGCGATGCGCGCAGGCATTGGCCACCAGCCCGACGCGTCCTTCGGTGTCGCGGAACGCCACGAGATCCTCGCCGAGCAGCATCACGCGCTTGGGCTGGCCGTCCTTCTCCAGATCCTTCGAGAAGAAGAAGGGAATCCAGTAAAGGCGCATCAGCGATCCCATCGCGGTCCCGCGTCCGACCCGAACCAGCGTTTCGTTGTCCTCGTGCGACAGCATGTGTTCTCTCCCTCGCAGGGCTCGGTCGTCAGGCCGGAAGGCCGGCTGCGCCATCCCGCTCGATCAGTGCAATGTCTTCGTTGGTGACGCCCACCTGTTTCGCGATCCATACTGGATCGGAATCCCTGATTGGCGGGCGAGGTGCGGGAGGCGGGTGGCCGTCCCGCACCATCCGCACGATGAGTTCGATCCGCTTGCGCTCGAGTTGCGACAACGCATCCTCGACCACAGCGGCTTCCGCCATGCAGCCGGCCAGTTCCGGATAGCTGACGCGCCGCACCCAAGTGCCGTCGCCGAGCTCGGCGGTCTCGGCTTCCAGCAGGTAAGGCACGCGGAGATGGTCGATCAGGCGCAAGGTAGGGTCTCGCGGCTATTTACTACGTATACGTAATAACATCGCGCGCAGGGCCGATCAACATGAATTTCGCCACAACTTGTTGGGTTGGAGCCCGGGTGGAAGCTGGGCAGGCGGAAGATTCGTGCCGCGGGTTGGTCAGGCCTCGCTGTCGCCCTTCGGCGGTTCCGCGACCAGTTTCATGCAGCGCAGGAATTGCGCGCGATCCTTTGGCGGCAGCGGCGCGAGCAGTTCCTCCTGCAATTGTGCCGCGCCGGCGACCAGCCGCAACACCGCCTGCTCACCCGCCTTGTCGAGGGTGATGGTGGCCGAGCGGCGGTCGGCGTCGTTGGCCGCTTTCCGGATCAGGCCGCGCTCCGCCATGCGATTGATCATCTCGCCGAGCGTGCTGCGATCGACCCGAATTTGAGTTGCAAGCTCCGTCAGCGTCAGGGTGCCGCGCTGATATAGCGTCAGCATCGCGCCGAACTGGCGTGGCGTGATCTCGTTCTGCTTCGTTAGCTGATCGTACAGAGCGGTCGCGCGGGTCTCGATCAGCCGTACCAAAAATCCGACGCCGTGATCGAGTTTCAGGCTGCGCGCAATCTCGGGCGCGGGATTGCGCTTGTCGATAACGACCGTTTTGCTGGATTTCGCCCGCACCGGCATGGAAAGAACGCTCGCGTTGTTACGTTGGATGGAAACGCTTGCGCTTCCAAAATCCTTCTCAGAAAACAACGGCAGGATGCCGGCGGTCAAGGTCCGGCGCGTCGAGGCACAACCATTCGCGTTGCTCAGACCAGCGAGAAGGACTCGGCGCTTTCCAGAATTTGCCTGAGCGCCCGCAACGCGCGTTCGAGGGCTTCGTCGTCTGCGGGATGGCCGAGGCAGAGCCGGATGCCGAGCGTTCCGCGATCGACCTGCTGAAGCGCGCCGGGCGGAGCGACGGTGATGCCGGCCTGCGCGGCTTGGGTAACGAGCGCGATCAACGTGCGGCCTGCAGGGATCGGCAGCCATCGATGAAAGCCGGGAGGGCCCGCCATCGGTGCGAGCCAGGCGCCGAGCACGCGATCGGCGATGGCGTTCCGGCGTGCCGCCGCGGCGCGCTTGGCATGC
>JBQCIZ010000601.1:0-2215 GCA_051953235.1 Nitrobacter sp.
CGCGCACAGCGCGGACCAGATGTTCGATCTCGTCGCTGACGTCGAACGCTATCCCGAATTCGTGCCGTTGTGCCAGTCACTGAAGGTGCGGCAGCGCACGCCTGCAGCCGACGGCAAGGAAGTCATCGTGGCCGACATGACCGTGTCGTTCAAGCTGGTGCGCGAGACGTTCACGAGCAAGGTGACGCTGGATCGGCCGAACCTCAAGATCCTCGTCGAATACCTGCGCGGGCCTTTCAGCAATCTGGAGAACCGCTGGGCCTTCGAACCGAAGTCGGATCAGGCTTGCGACGTCGGATTTTTCATCTCCTACGAATTCAGGAGCCGGATGCTGGCGATGCTGATGGGGGCGATGTTCGATACCGCGTTCCAGCGCTTCGCGTCGGCATTCGAAAAGCGCGCCGATGCCGTCTACGGCACGCCGCGCGCGGCGACATAACTCGATTTTACTCAGGTCTTCTTGGGTGAGGGTTTGCGCGGTCCCGTGGTGCGGCGGGGTTCGCCGGCCCGCCGCAGCGGCACGCGCTTCGTCCGCGGCTGCAACCGGCTGGCGCTTTCCCGCCGGGGCTTTGCGGGCGGCTTCGGTCCCCGCGCCAGTTCCATCAGCATCCGCAACGCTTCGATCACCGAGCGCTGCCGCACCGCGCTGCGGCCGATGGCGCCGAACCGGCACTCGCGATGGATCAGGCGGCCGTCGCGCGCGGCAACCGCGAAGTGAACGAGCCCGACCGGTTTGCCCGGCGTTGCGCCGCCCGGACCCGCGATCCCGGTGATGGCGACGGCGAGATCGGTGCCTGCGCGTTCCATCGCACCGACAGCCATGGCTGTCGCGGTTTCCTTGCTGACCGCGCCGAAACTGTCGAGCGTCGTCGCCTTGACGCCGAGCATCGCGCGCTTGGCGTCGTTGGAATAGGTGACGAAGCCGCGGTCGATCACGTCGGACGAACCGGGAATGTCTGTCAGCGCGCCGGCGACCAGTCCGCCCGTGCAGGATTCCGCGGTCGCAATGGTCAGTTTGCGCATCCGGCACAGGTCGAGCAGCGAACGCGAGAGAGCGCGGGTGTCGCTGCCGCCCATGTCACTCGCTCCAGGGAAGCCGGATGGTGGCGCTTGCGGTCGCGGCAATGCCTTCCTCGCGGCCGGTGAAGCCGAGCCGCTCGCTGGTGGTCGCCTTCACTGCGATCCGCGAGACCGCGACGCCCGATATCTCGGCGATGCGTGCGCGCATGACATCGCGTAGCGGCCCGATCTTGGGCCGCTCGCAGATCATGGTAACCTCGAGATTGGCGATGCGGCCGCCACGCGCTGTGACGCGATCGACGGCATATTTCAGGAACTTGTCGGAGGCCGCGCCCTTCCATTGCGGATCGCTCGGCGGAAAGTGCGAACCTATGTCGCCGTCGGCGAGCGCACCGAGGATGGCATCGACCAGCGCATGCAGGCCGACGTCTCCGTCGGAGTGTGCGAGGAAACCGCGATTGTGCGGCACCTTCACGCCGCAGAGCATGACGTGATCGCCATCGCCGAAGGCGTGCACGTCATAACCAGTGCCGGTCCTGATGTCGCCGAGCGCAGCGGCGAGGCGTGCTTCCTCGCGCACGAAATCTTCCGGAGTTGTCAGTTTCATGTTGGCAGCATCGCCTTCAAATGTCGCAACCGTCAATCCCGCCCATTCCGCGAGCGCGGCATCGTCGGTGAAATCGTCGCGGCCGTCGCGTGCGGCGCGGCGATGCGCATCCAGGATCACATCGAAACGGAAGGCCTGCGGCGTCTGCGCGATCCGCAATTTTCCGCGGTCGGGCGTGGCGTCGACCGCGCCAGACGCGTCGACCTGCTTGATGGTGTCGGTGACGGGGATTGCGGGCACCGCCGCGCCGGTTTTGTCGGCGGCTTCGATCGCACGCGAAATGAGAGCTGGCGTGACGAAGGGGCGTGCGGCGTCGTGGATCAGCACGATGTCCGGCGCATCAGAGGCGAGAGCTTCGAGGCCAGCATGTACCGACGCCTGGCGCGTGGCGCCGCCGTTTGCCGGCGGCTGGTAACGAAACTCACCGACGGCCTGATTAAACATCGCGAGGTCGTCGGGGTTGAGCACCGGCTGGACGGCGAAAATTCCGGGATGCGTGCAGAACGGCTCCATCGCCCGGGAGATCACCGTTCGGCCGGCAATGCTTCGGTATTGCTTGGGGCCACCGGCCCCTGCGCGGAGCCCCCG
>JBQCIZ010000602.1:0-5069 GCA_051953235.1 Nitrobacter sp.
AGCGCAGCTTGCCACGCTGCCGCGTGCGGAGATCGCGCGCGCCTCGGGGACCGATTTCGGCGCCGTCATCCTGGTGAAGAACCTCGATGAGGCGGCAAAGCTCGCGGACGCCATTGCCGCCGAGCATCTGGAGATCATGACAGCCGATCCCGAAAGCCTCGCCGCGCGGATCCGCAATGCCGGCGCGATCTTCCTTGGATCCCATACGCCGGAAGCGATCGGCGACTATGTCGGCGGCTCCAACCACGTGCTGCCGACGGCGCGCTCGGCGCGGTTCTCGTCCGGCCTCGGCGTACTTGACTTCATGAAGCGAACGTCGATCCTGAAATGCGGGCCGGACCAGTTGCGGGCATTGGGGCCGGCGGCGATGACCCTCGGCAAGGCCGAAGGTCTCGATGCTCATGCCCGTTCGGTCGGAGTGCGTCTCAATCTACAATGAGCAAGCCGCCACCAGAGGATGATTCCCGAAACCGCATCGTGGCGGTGACGCTCGACGAGGATTCGATCGGTCGGTCGGGTCCGGACATCGAGCACGAGCGGGCGATCGCGATCTACGATCTCGTGGAGCAGAACCTGTTCGCGCCGGAAGGAGCGGAGGGCGGCCCGTTTACGCTGCACATCGGCATCACTGGCAACCGCCTGATGTTCGACATCCGCCATGAGGATGGTACGCCAGTGGTGGCGCACCTGTTGTCGCTCACGCCGTTCCGTCGCATCGTGAAGGACTACTTCATGATCTGCGACAGCTATTATCAGGCGATCCGCACCGCGACGCCCGACAAGATCGAAGCCATCGACATGGGCCGCCGCGGTATCCACGACGAAGGCTCGCGCACCCTGCAGGAGCGGTTGAAGGGCAAGGTCCGCGTCGATTTCGACACCGCGCGGCGGCTGTTCACGCTGATCTCCGTCCTGCACTGGAAGGGCTAGCGCATGATCCGTGGCAACGCATCCTCGTGTTGCACGCGAAGCGGTTGCGCGGGACTTCCGCGCCTGCCGAAAGCGGTCTGACTGCATGGTCGCGCCGGCGCGCGCACATAATCCTCAGTCGGTGCTGTTCGCCTGCGCGCTCAACAGCGTGCGCTCGCCGATGGCGGCGAGCCTGCTGCACCATATGTTTCCGCAAACCCTGTATGTGAAATCCGCCGGCGTCCGGACCGGCGAACTCGATCCGTTCGCCGTCGCCGTGATGGCCGAACTCGGTCAGGATATCTCGAAGCACCGACCGATGACGTTCGAGGATCTCGATGACTGGGAAGGCCTCAACTTCGATCTCATCATCACGCTGTCTCCTGAAGCGCATCACAAGGCGCTGGAGCTGACGCGCACGCTCGCCGCCGACGTCGAATACTGGCCGACGCCGGACCCGACCGACGCGGAAGGTAGTCGTGAGCAGCGCATGCAGGCCTATCGCGACGTTTGCGACGGCCTGGTCATGCGAATTCGCAAGCGCTTTACCCGAAGCGGCGGTGTCGTCATCTGATCTGATGCGCACGTGCGGTATCGGATGTTATGCCGCAGGATCGAACATCATCAACACCACAACGCATCGTCGCGTGCGATCTTGCATCGCGCACTGCTTTTTTTTGAAACGTTCTGCATCGTCACTTTAGAATTAGACTTAGACCAATTCGAAATTTCCGCTTCATGTTGTCGCAGGAAACCCCTGTGCCGCAGGCACAAATGCAACACTAAGTTCTGAACGGCGCGGTTTGTAGATGTTCTAACGCGCCATCGGTCGCCAACAGAAATCGCGATGCTAAGGGAAGCAAAGCGGGGCGCTGGATGAGCCGGCGCGATGTGGGGCGATCTACAATGTTCAGAATGAATCTAAAGAGCGTGTGTCTTGGAGCTGCGAGCATGGCGGCGCTTTCAATTTGTTTGCCGGACGCGGGACATGCGCAATCGCAGTTGCCTGCGGTGACGGTCGATGCGCCGAACCAGCAGGCCGCGCGTCAGGCCAAGCCCGCGCGCCGCGCGGCGCGCTCGTCGCGTGCGAGCCGCCGGGCCGTAGCGCCCGCACAGCGTCAGGTCGTTGTTCCGCAGGACAATGCCGGCGCCGGTGTCGAGCGCGCGAAGGGGCATGTCGACGGCTATCTAGCAACCCGCAGTGCGAGCGCGACTAAGACCGATACGCCGATCCTCGAGACGCCGCAGTCGATCTCCATCGTCACGCAGGATCAGATCGCCGCGCAAGGCGTGCAGAGCGTCAATGACGCATTGCGCTATACGCCCGGCGTTTCGCTCGAGAGCTTTGGCGCCAACACCTTCTTCGATTTCCTGAAGCTGCGCGGCTTCGACGCGCCGCGCTATCTCGACGGATTGCGGCTGCCGAACGATTCGACGACGTTCGCCGTGCCGCGCATCGAAACCTATGGCCTTGAGCGGCTCGAGGTCTTGAAGGGGCCGTCATCAGGACTTTACGGCCAGTCCGATCCGGGCGGTCTCATCAACATGGTCAGCAAGCGGCCGACGGCGACGCCGCACTACGACGTCGAGGGCACCTTCGGTTCGTTCGAGCGCTTTCAGGGCGCCTTCGACATCGGCGGTCCCGTCGACAAGAACGGCGAGTTCCTCTACCGCCTCGTCGGCCTCGGTCGCGATTCCAATACGCAGACCGACTTCATGACCGACGACAAGATCTTCTTCGCACCGAGCCTGACCTGGCGGCCAACAACCGATACGAGCTTCACGCTGCTGTCGCAGTATTCGAAGATCGATAACAAGGGGTATCAGCAATATGTCCCGGGGCAGGTGTCGTTCCTGCCGAACCCCAACGGTCATGTTCCCTATAGCCGGTATATTGGTGAGCCCGGCACCGACGGATTCAAGCTCGAGCAATGGTCGGTCGGCTACGAATTCGAGCATCGCTTCGACAACAACCTGCAGTTCCGGCAGAACTTCCGCTATTTCGACGTGGATAACTCGCTTGCAGCGACGCGCAGCGAAGGCATGCTGACCGATCGCCTGGTGGCGCGCACCTACAACTACGTGCTTGCGCACGCCAGCAACTACACCCTCGACAACCAGTTGCAGGCGGACTTCAGGACCGGGCCGTTCACGCACAAGGTTCTGGCCGGATTCGACTACTTCAACCTGTCGGCCAGCACCGACTATCGCAGCGCGGGAATTGCGCCGATCGATGCCTATGCGCCGGTCTACGGCGCCGCGATTCCGTCGTTCAACTCGCTGTCGTCCTTTATCCTGCGCGACGACAGCCAGAGTCAGGCCGGTCTCTACCTGCAGGATCAGATCAAGTGGGATCGCTGGACCCTGGCGCTCAGCGGGCGTCAGGACTGGGTCAACAGCAGCTTCACCAGCAAGGCGTTCTATCCCCCGGCCGGCGTCTACAACAGTTCCGACTCGGCGCAGACCGGCCGCGTCGGCCTGAATTATCTGTTCGACTTCGGCCTTGCTCCCTACATCAGCTACTCGACATCGTTCACGCCGAACCTCGGCGCCGACCGCTTCGGAAACGCCTTCAGGCCGACCACGGGCGAGGGCAAGGAGATCGGCGTCAAGTTCAAGCCGAACGGCATGAACCTGATGCTGACCGCGGCGCTGTTCGAGATCAATCAGGATAACGTCCTGACCGCCGACCCGATCAATCCCTTCCTCAACACCCAGACCGACGCGGCGCGGTCGCGCGGGTTCGAATTCGAGGCGCGCGGCAACGTGACGCGCGAATTCGAGGTGATCGCCGGCTACAGCCATATCGATCCCCGTGTGACCAAGAGTCTCGCCGGCAATGTCGGCAAGTATCTGCAGAGCACCGCGCTCGAGCAGGCGTCGCTGTGGGGCAAATACACGTGGTACAACGGGCCGCTGGCCGGGTTTGGTGTCGGCGCGGGCGTGCGTTACGTCGGCGACAGCTACGGCGATGCCGGAAATACCTTCGTGATTCCGTCCTACACCCTGTTCGACGCGAGCCTGAGCTACGACCTCGCCTATGCGCGGCCCGACCTGAAGGGCTGGAAGGTGCAGGTCAACGCCACCAACCTTGCCGACCGCTACTACGTGCAGTCGTGTCTGACCGGTTTGGCCTATTGTGCCATGGGCACCGGCCGCACCGTGCTCGGCACGCTGAAGTATAGCTGGAACGCGGAAGCGCCGCGCCCGGCGCTGATCACGAAGTAAATGAAGTGAGTAAGGGATGACGCCAAAAACCTTGCGCAAATGGAGCTGGGTCCACAAGTGGTCCAGCATCATCTGCACCCTGTTCATGCTAATGCTCTGCATCACTGGCCTGCCGCTGATCTTCCACGAGGAGATCGACGATTTGCTGCATGACCAGGTCAAGGCGAGCGTCGTTCCCGACGGCACGCCGGCCGCGAACCTCGATCGTATCGTGGCGAGCGCCGTGGCGGCGATGCCGGGCCAGGTGCCGCACTTCCTGATCTGGGATCGCGACGATCCGAACGCGATGCTGGTCAGCGTCGGCAAGAGCATCGACGCCAACCCGGTCGACAACCGGATCGTGCGCGTCGATGCCCACACGGCGGCGTTTCTCGATGCGCCCGACATCACCGGGCGCTTCACCTACATCATGCTCAAGCTGCACACCGACATGTTTGCCGGCCTGCCGGGAAAACTATTCCTCGGGCTGATGGGCATTCTGTTCTGCGCCGCCATTGTCTCCGGCGTCGTGGTCTATGCGCCCTCGATGCGGAAACAGAAATTCGGCGCCTATCGCGCCGATCGTCCGCGCGTGGTGCGCTGGCTCGATCTGCACAACCTCGCGGGCATCCTGCTGGTGATGTGGACGCTGGTGGTCGGGTTCACCGGCGTCATCAACACCTGGGCCGACCTCGTATTGAAGATGTGGCAATACGGTCAGCTCGCCGAGATGACGATGCAATACCGCGACCGCACGCTGCCTGCGCATCCGACCTCCGTGCAGTCCGCGGCCGATGTGGCCTCGAAGGCGACGCCGGGCATGCTGCCGTCGTTCATCGCGTTCCCCGGCACCATCTTCTCCAGCAAGAGCCACTACGCGGTGTTCATGCGCGGCAATACGCCGGTGACATCGCGTCTGCTGAAGCCGGCGCTGATCGACGCCGAGACCGGCA
>JBQCIZ010000603.1:0-2652 GCA_051953235.1 Nitrobacter sp.
GGTCATGCTCGACGTCGTCTACAACCACACGGCTGAGGGCAATCACCTCGGCCCGACGCTGTCGTTCCGCGGTATCGACAACGCGTCCTATTACTGGCTGATGCCGGACAATGCGCGCTACTACGACGACTTCACAGGCACTGGAAACTCGCTGAACCTGACCCATCCGCGCGTTTTGCAGATGGTGATGGACTCGCTGCGCTACTGGGTCGAAGTCTGCCACATCGACGGATTTCGCTTCGACCTGGCGAGCACGCTCGCGCGCGGCCCGCAAGGATTCGATCGAAGCAGTTCTTTTCTCAATGCGATCCGGCAGGATCCGGTTCTGGCGACCGTCAAGCTTGTGGCTGAACCCTGGGACGTTGGCCCCGGCGGCTATCAGGTCGGAAGCTTCCCGTCGCAATGGTCGGAATGGAACGACCGCTATCGCAGCACGCTGCGCCGCTACTGGGCCGGTGAAGGAAACCTGATCGGCGATGTCGGCGGACGCATGACGGGATCATCAGACCTTTTCAACCACGACGACCGGTCACCCCGCGCTGGAATCAACCATGTCACCGTCCACGACGGCTTCACGCTCGCCGACCTGTTTTCCTACAACGAGAAGCACAACGAGGCCAACGGCGAGGACAATCGAGACGGCTCCAACGACAATCACAGCAACAATTGCGGGCACGAAGGGCCGACCGACGATCCTTCAATTCTCGCGCTGCGGCGGCAGCTTCGCAAGAACCAGCTCGCCTGCCTGTTGTTGGCCCAAGGGGTCCCGCTCATCCTGGCTGGCGACGAGGTCGGCAACAGTCAGGGCGGAAACAACAACGCCTATTGCCAGGATAACGAGATCGGATGGATCGACTGGAGCAGCGTTGGCAACGCTGCCGACGACATGACGGACTTTGTGGGCCGCCTGACGACGATACGGAAGCAGTTCGCCCAGATCAGATCGCGGCAATGGATCGTTGGAAAGAAAGCGGATGGCTCTTATGGCGTGCTGTGGCTGACGCCTGAGGGCAACGAAATGACCGAAGCCGATTGGAATTTTCCAGAGGGACGATTTCTCTCCTACGTGCTCGGGCCGATGGAGCACGGCCAGCAAGCCCTCTATGTGGTTTTGAACGCGGCCCCGGAATCGATCGAATTCAAACTTCCGGGTATGGACGAATACAAGGCGTGGTCGGTGATCCTGAATACCACGGACGACGATGCCGACGGCAGCGTCCACCAACCTCACGCGACCATGCAAGCGCCACCGCGCAGCGTGATCGTGTTCGCAGGTCGGCCATGAACGACGCCCGCTTTGGCCCGATCATGACACCGGACGGCGCGACGTTCCGGCTCTGGGCGCCGGGCGCGCGCGAAGCGGCCGTGGTCAGCGACCGTACGCAAAAAATGGTGAAAGACGACAATGGCTGGTTCACAGCCGAGGCCGCTTCGGCACGCGCCGGGATGCTCTATCACTTCCAGATCGACGACGAACTGAATGTCCCGGATCCGGCTTCGGCGTTTCAGCCGGCGGACGTTTCTGGCCCCAGCGAACTCGTGGACCATGATCGATACTCTTGGAAAGCCACCGGCTGGCGCGGCCGCCCCTGGCATGAGGCTGTCGTCCTCGAATGTCATGTTGGCACATTCACGCCGGAAGGCACCTATCGCGCGATCATCGACAAGCTCGACCATCTGGTTTCAACCGGTATCACCGCCCTCGAATTGATGCCTCTTGGCGACTTCGCCGGCACGCGAAACTGGGGTTATGACGGTGTGTTGTGGTATGCGCCCGATCATGTCTACGGCACGCCCGACGATCTCAAGGACCTGATCGATCAGGCGCATTTACGCGGGCTGATGGTCTTTCTCGATGTGGTCTACAATCACTTCGGGCCAGAAGGAAATTATCTCGGGCGTTACGCGCCGCAGTTTTTCTGCGACACCCAGACTCCCTGGGGTTCGGCAATCGACTATCGCGTTCCCGAAGTTCGCGCTTTCGCGATCGACAATGCGTTGCACTGGCTTGGCAACTATCGGTTCGACGGTCTGCGCCTCGACGCTGTGCATGCCATCGTCGAGCCGGGCCAGCCATCGATCCTGACCGATATCAGCCGGGCCGCCGGAGTCCTGGCACGCCAAACAGGGCGGCACATCCATCTCGTGCTGGAAAACGACGACAACCGCGCCCGGTTGCTCGATCCATCCGCAGCAATCCCCGACGGACAATATCGGGCTCAATGGAACGACGACTATCATCACATCTGGCATGTCATTCTCACCGGAGAGACCCAGGGCTACTACCGCGATTACGCGAGGCAGCCGCGCCGTCTCCTCGCGCGAACGCTGCGATCTGGTTTTGCCTATCAGGGAGAGCCGTCGATCCACCGCGAAGGACTAGCACGCGGCGAGCCGATCGGAGGGCTTCCTCCCGCAGCCTTCGTGAACTTTCTTCAGAACCACGATCAGATTGGCAACCGCGCGCTCGGTGATCGTCTCGAATGGACCGCCGACGCGCGCGCGATCGAAGCCGCGCTGGCAATCACGTTGCTTGCACCCATGCCGCCCCTGATGTTCATGGGCGAGGAATGGGGCGCCACAACGCCCTTCCCGTTCTTCTGCGACTTCCACGGCGAACTTGCCGACGCGGTGCGGGCCGGACGACGGCGC
>JBQCIZ010000604.1:0-3290 GCA_051953235.1 Nitrobacter sp.
GGAAGCCGTTATCCCAGATCTTGTCCATGACGATCAGGTTGGCTTTATTGATCTGGCCGCGCACGTAAGCGCCGAGATCGCCGTCCATGGCCTTCCAGACCGTGGCGTAGTCCGGAAACGCGAAGCCGATGCCGTTGATCGAGGCCGCCGGCACCAAGGTCGACAGGATCAGACCGGACAGCGTGAAAAACTCGATGCCGCCGGAGCGGATCTGGCTCAGCATGTCGGTGTCGGAACCGAGCTGGTTGTTCGGGAAAATCTGCAGGTCGACGCGGCCATGGGTCTCGGTCTTGATCGCCGCCGACATTTCCTTGGCGCGGATATTCAGCGGATGCGAATCCGGCAGGTTGTTGGCGTATTTGTAGGTGAACTCGGCCTGCTGGGCGCGCGCCACGAACGGCGCTCCGATGCTGCCCAGGACAGCCGTCGCGGCTGAAGCCTTCAACACTGTACGACGTGAGAAACCCATCTGGTCCGTCTCCTTGACGTTTGTTGTTGTTTGTAGGCCCATCATACGGACCGCGCCGCGTCTGGTCATCATTCTGCGGCGGCCGGGTCAAGAGCCTCGCGCGAATATCCTGCCTGCTGATGCCGACTAGCTCGGGTGAATACGATCCCGAGGCGTTGGAGCCAAATCATGATTAGTCGCGTGCCGGTCGATATCCTGCGATCGCTCCAGAGCAATCTGCCGTAAGCCTTTGTCGTTTCTCGTATAAAATATATTCCATAATATACCTTATGCGAATTATGGGTATGGAGATTTATCCCACCCATAAGACCGACATGCGCCTAAACGATCCTTCGATCAGCAGCCTAGACCCGCGTAACGACGATCGAGAGCAACGGTCGTCTACTTGCGTGACCACGCCAGCGCCAAAGGCCCCAGCAAGATGCCGGCGGCGAGAACGCCAAACGCGGGTAGCCATGCCGAAGCGACATCGGGTCCTCCGCAGGCATCGAGCGCCGCACCGATGGCCCATGCCCCCAATGCCGAGGCCCCGAAACCAACCGTCGAATGTATCGCCATCGTCGCACCGCGGTTTTCGGGATTTGCGGCCATAGTCATGCCTGCGGTCAACGCCCCGGAGTCAGCAGGAACCGTGCCGGCGTACAGCAGGATCAACGGCAACAGCGTCCAGGGCGAACGGTCCGCAAGCAGACCGATCGACAGCGCGATCGCCGCGGACGCAATCATGATCATCGTGACGGCGCGATGCCGTCCAAATCGCAGGGCCATCTCGTTTCCGAGGATGCTGGACGGCATGGCAAGAATTGAAAACACGAAGCTGACGACGATAGGAGTCAGCAACGCCGATCCCTCCCCCTTGGCGGCGACGAAAGTCCAGAACGCAACCAGCCACGTCCGGATTCCATAGAGCTCAAAACAATGGGCGCCATATCCGAGCACAAAGCCCATCGCAGGCTTGTTTCGGAAGACCGGTGCGAAGTTCAACAATCGCCCCGCGGAACGCTGTGTGGGTGTGACAGGTTTCAGACTTGCGCAAACCATCATCATCAGGAGCGGGCCGGCAGCCGTAATGTAGAAAGCGGCCCGCCATCCAACGTTCTCGGCAGCAACCTGCGAGACCAGAAATGAGAGCCCCACTCCGAGAGAGAAGCTGGATGTGTAGAAAGTGACGGCTCTGGACGAGTCCCCGGTATCCAATCTGTCAGTCAGCGCTTTGAGTCCGGGCATGTAGGCTCCGGCAAAGCCGACACCCGCCAGGGCCCAGAATGCGGCGCCGGACCAGAGGCCTTTTGCGAACAGTCCAAACATCACCGTCGCGACCGAACTCAGGAGAGAGCCGACAATCAGAACGAAGCGGGCATCTATCTTGTCCGTCAACGTTGCGAGGAAAGGCACCGCAAGCATGTAGCCAGCGGCGTAGCTGCCAGCGAGAAGTCCCCCGTTCGCGCCGGTCAGGCCCCATTCCGGGATCAGGAATTGTGCGAGGACCGAGGGCACGACAACATGTGGAAGAAGGCTGCCGAGTTGCCCCAGACACATGGCGAGAATGGCAGGACGCCCCTGCAATGTGCCGCGCAGGATCATCGGTCATGATCCATGACTTGCCGATCCCAACCCCGAACCGGTCACTCAGCGCCCCTTGAAGCGCGGCTTGCGCCGGCCGAGAAACGCCGCGACACCTTCCTTGTGATCCTCGGTCAGGCTCGCCAGCGCGAACTGGTCGACGTCCATATGCGCAGCCAGATCGTCCAGCGCATGCGCCAGCCGGTTCACGGTGAGCTTGGTCATGGCGACCGAGATCGGCGGCTGCTCGGCGATCTTCGTGGCCAGCGCCATCGCCGCGTCGAAGGCCTTGCCGGGATCGGCGACCTCCTCGACCAGCCCCCAGTCGCGGGCCTCAGCAGCCGAAATGCGATCGCTGGCCAGGATCACAGCTTGCTTGGTGCGCGCCGGTCCCATCAGGTGCAGCATGCGCGGCACGCTCTGCCAGCTCATGTTCATTCCGAGGCCGATCTCGGGCACGCGCATGTGGGCATCGCGCGCCATGATCCGAAAATCGAGCGCGACCGCCAGCGCGACGCCGCCGCCGATGCAAAAGCCTTCGATGGCCCCAATGGCGATCTGTTCCATGTCCTGCCAGGCGCGCGACAGCCGCGGTCCGAGTTTCAGGTGCCGTCGCAACGATCCGATATCCATGGTGGCGCGGGAGCGGCCCTCGGGGTCCTTCAAATCGAAACCGGCGCTGAAAGCCTTCGGGCCGCCGGTCAGCACCACGACCGAGGTGCCGGCGTCATCCTCGAAACTGCGCGCGGCATCGGTCAACTGGCGCAAAGCTTCCGGGGACAGGGCGTTGATATTGTCGCCCCGGTCGAAACGAACGACCGCTATGCGGCCTTCGGGTCCGAAACCCTTTTCAATTTTAACGAAATCCGGCACCGCCTGCGTCTCCCTGCCCGCCGTATTGCGACGGATCGCTGTTGTTTACAAATGTCCGGAACGCTCGCGCGCCGGCTTTTCGTCTGGTGTTGGAAAACGGACGGTCATGCCAAGCGTGAGCCAGTTCGCGTTCTCGCCGGTGATATTATGCCCGTAGATGAGATCGACGGAAAAAATCTCGTTGGGACGATAGCGTACACCGGTCTGAAATCGCGGCTGCAACTGGCTTGGGATATCGGCCTGGCCCGCCTGCCCGAAGGCTTCAAGCGTCAATTGCAGGACGTCGGTGAATTTCCAGTCGAAGCCTATGCCGTAGGTCAGGTAGTGCCGATCGGCGGTGCGATCCCACAGCCAGCCGCCGTTGAAATTGAAGCGCATGGTTTCA
>JBQCIZ010000605.1:0-2713 GCA_051953235.1 Nitrobacter sp.
GTTGCGCGCGGCGCGGTGCGGTTCGAGGACGTTCAATTCTCCTACGATCCTGATCGTTCGATCCTCAAGGGCGTGACGTTCGAGGTGCCGGCCGGCAAGACGGTGGCTATCGTCGGGCCTTCGGGCGCGGGCAAGTCGACGATCTCGCGTCTGCTGTTCCGTCTGTACGACGTGTCGGGCGGACGTATCCTCATTGACGGTCAGGACATTCGGAGTGTGACACAGACCTCGCTGCGTGCAGCGATTGGAATGGTGCCGCAGGATACCGTGCTGTTCAACGACACCATTCGCTACAACATCCGCTATGGCCGCTGGAACGCGACCGACGAGGAAGTCGAGGCCGCGGCGCGGACCGCCCAGATCGACGGTTTCATCCGCATGTCACCCCACGGTTACGAGACCGAGGTTGGCGAGCGCGGCTTGAAACTGTCCGGCGGCGAAAAGCAACGCGTGGCGATTGCCCGCACGGTGCTCAAGGCCCCGCCGATCCTCGTGCTCGACGAGGCGACGTCGGCGCTCGACAGCCATACCGAGCATGAAATCCAGGAGGCGCTCGAGCGCGTTTCGCGCAACCGGACCTCGCTGGTGATCGCGCACCGCCTGTCGACCATCGTGGGCGCCGATGAAATCATCGTGCTCGATCAGGGGCGGATTGCCGAACGCGGAACCCACGGCCAGCTTTTGGCGGCCAATGGCCTTTACGCGAGCATGTGGAACAGGCAACGTGAAGCACAGGAAGCGCGGGAGAAGCTGGCGCTGATCGGTGATGACGACATCGCGCCCAACCGCAGACCTCCGGAGGTCGACGACGGCCTGATGGCTCCGGCGGCAGCCGAGTGATCGCCCGTTGAAGCGCACGCTTTATACATTCATGCAGAACGGATTTTGAGTCGCCCATGTCCATCGCCAATTCCATCCGCGGACAAATTCCACCGATTCATCGGGAGGGCTATCCGTTCATCGGCGGCTTTGCGCTCGCGAGTCTCATCCTGTTCTGGATCTGGTCGCCGCTCGGCTGGATAGGCACGCTGCTGACCATCTGGTGCGCCCTGTTCTTTCGCGATCCGGTTCGCGTGACGCCGGTCCGCGAAGGCATCGTCGTTGCGCCGGCGGACGGGCGCGTCTCGATGATCACGCAGGTGTTGCCGCCCGCCGAGCTCGGTCTTGGCGATCAGCCGCTGCTGCGCATTTCGATTTTCATGAGCGTGTTCAACTGCCACGTCAATCGCAGTCCCGTCGCCGGGCGGATCGAGCGGATCGCGTATCGTCCCGGCAAATTCATCAATGCCGAACTCGACAAGGCGAGCGAGGACAACGAGCGTAACTCGCTTGTCATTTCCACGGCCAACGGGCGCATCGGCGTGGTTCAGATCGCCGGTCTTGTGGCGCGCAGGATCGTGTCGTTCGTGCGCGAGGGACAGATGATCGGGGCAGGCGAGCGTTTCGGGCTGATCCGCTTCGGCTCGCGGCTCGACGTCTTCCTGCCGCCGGGAACGCAGGCTCTGGTTTCCGAAGGCCAAACCGCGATAGCCGGTGAAACGGTGCTGGCTGACTTCCGGGCCACCGACCTCGGGCGGACCTATCGCAGCAATTAACCATCGAACGGCTGTGCCACAGGCCGCGCTGCCCCGATGGCGGAGCGCCCAAGCCCTTGCTATATAGGGGCGATGCAGATGCCCTATGATCCGAAGTCGCCCGAGATGCGCCGCCGCCGGTTTCGCCCGATTCCGGTACGCATGCTGGTGCCCAACGTCATCACGCTGCTGGCGATCTGCGCGGGACTCACGGCGATCCGGCTCTCGACCGAGGGACGGATGGAACTGGCTGTCGCCGCCATCGTGTTCGCCGCCATCCTCGACGGGATCGACGGGCGGGTGGCGCGCATGATCAAGGGGCAGTCGAAATTCGGCGCTGAGCTCGACAGCCTTGCCGACTTCGTCAACTTCGGCGTTGCCCCCGGCCTGATCCTCTATTTCTGGCAGTTGCACGACCTCAACAACGTGGGCTGGATCGCCGCGATGATTTTTGCGATTAGCGGCGGCTTGCGGCTCGCGCGGTTCAACGCGACGATGGACGATCCGAACAAGCCGGCCTTTGCAGCGAACTTCTTCACCGGCGTTCCCGCGCCGGCTGGCGCGATCACCGTATTGCTGCCGATCTATCTCGCATTCGTCGGATCGCCGCAGCCGCCTGCCGTGCTGACGGCGCTCTATACGCTGCTGATTGCGATCCTGATGGTTTCGCGTCTGCCGGTCTTCTCCGGTAAGACGACGCGCATGCGGGTGGCGCCGGAGATGGTGCTGCCGGTGTTCGTGTCGGTGGTGTTCTTCATCGCGCTTCTGATCAGCTATCCCTGGTACATCCTGTCCATCGGTTCGATCTGTTATCTGCTGAGCTTGCCGGTCGGGTGGAAGTCGTATCGCGATCAAGGCCGCCGCGCTTCCGCGCAGGCGATGGCACCGGCCGCTGAGCCGTTTGTCCCCGCGGCATCGTCTGCGGGGGCTCCGCTTCCCGAGCCGGAGGAGGACGACCGGCCCTCGCGGTTGCACTGATCTCCCACTCACGACACTCGAGAATGTCCGGTATGCCGCCCCTGCTTTGGGGAGCGCTTCGTATTGGGTCCGCGCGGGAAGTCGGGTATATGGCGGAACCGATCGGATAAAAAACCGGAGAAAACGCCGTGACGACATCAGCGACCGCGCCGCTTCCTGCA
>JBQCIZ010000606.1:0-2254 GCA_051953235.1 Nitrobacter sp.
CTGCTGCATCGTGCCGCTGTCGCCGCTGCTGCGTACGATGGTGTCGATCTTGGCGCCGAGATTGCGGATCGCATCGTCGAAGCCGGTAAGCTGCTCGGCGGGCTTCAGCGTGCGTAGCGCATCGTAGATCTCGTTGAGCGCGCGCTCGATGTTGGCAAGGGTCTGGCCGTCGCTGCCGTTCTGGCGGCTGTCCTCGATGCGGCGCGCAAGGGAGCGGATTTCGTTCTCGATCGATTCGATCGCATGACGCGGCATCGCCTCGGTGATGGCGTGGCGAATCTCGGCCAACTCGTTGCGGAACGCGGCAATCGATTGCTCGATTGCGTCGGGACGTCGCAGCGACTCGATCTGGCTTGTGATCTTGAACAGTTGCCGTTCGAGGCCGGAAAAATCCGGCGCAGGCGGCAGCGGGGTCATGGCGGGAGCGATCGGCGGCGCATTACGCACAGGCGTGGCTCGCGTCGCATCGAGTTCATGCTGGCGCGCGGTGATTTCCGCGATCGCGAATTCGAGCGAGGCCGGATTGAGCGGCGGCGACGAATTGTAGATTTCAGCGGCGGCGCGTTCGACCCGGTCGGCGCGGCGCGACGGATCCTGCTCCGGCGCAGGCGGTGGTGGCGGGGTCGGCGTGGTGATGCGGGCGAGCCGCGCATCGAGACGCGAGATGGCGTCGTTGAGCTGACGCGCAACCGCGGGTTCATCTCGTTTTGCCGGGCCCGACAGTTGGTCGATCTGGCGGGTGATGGAATCGAGCCGCTGATGGATGTCGGCGACGTCGGGCGCACCCTGGTTCGCGGACTGCGGCTGCGCCGAGCGGAAGTCCGGCATAGGCGTCCCGCCGACCGTCGAATTGAGCCAGTCGTTCAGGGACATGCCGGCACGCCGGGCGGCGGCCTCGGCCCGTTCGCGAACGGATGGTTCGATCCCGTCTACGCTCCACGATCCGCGCGAATTCATGCTTTCGTCCGGTGTCCGACCCGACGCATTCCAGCGCCTCCAGTCTCCCCGCGCGTCCCTTGAAGAAACAATCGAATTCGGCGCAGGTCGTCTGCCTCTGAGCCCCGACCTTTTCGTGTTAGGGTAAACAACGGGTTAAGGAGCGGGGCGGGCCGGCCCCAAAAGTTACTTTTTGCCAAAAATCGTGGGGCGGCCGGCAAGGAATCCGGAGTGGCTTTTCCGATTGTTCTCAAGTCATTATGCAGCTTTCGATTGCAAGAGGCATGCGGAACTTGCACGTTGCTGCGCTGCGAAATGTTCCTTACACCGATGACCGCTTCAGCCGAACCATGAGGTCGACATGCCGAGTTACAAAGCCCCGCTGGAAGACGTCAGCTTCCTCCTGAACGATGTGTTCCAGTTCGACCGCTACAACAACCTTCCGGGCTTCAGCGACGCATCGGCCGATGTGCGCGAAGCGATTCTCGGCGAAGCGGCCAAGCTCTCGGAAGAAGTCCTGCAGCCACTCAATCGCACCGGCGATCTCGAAGGCTGCGTCCGTCACGACGATGGCAGCGTCACCACCCCGAAGGGCTTCAAGGCCGCGTTCAAGCAGGTGGCGGAGGGCGGCTGGCTCGGACTGTCGGCGCCGACCGAATATGGCGGGCAGGGCCTGCCGGTGACGCTGAGCCAGACCGTCGCTGAGTTCCAGATTTCCGCCAACATGGCATTCTCGATGTATGGCGGCCTCACCATGGGCGCTACGGCAGCGCTGCTGGTGCATGGCACGCCGGAGCAGAAGAAGACCTACGTGCCGAAAATGGTGGCCGGCGAGTGGACCGGCACCATGAACCTCACCGAGCCGCAATGCGGCACCGATCTCGGTCTTTTGCGCACCAAGGCGGTGAAGCAGGCGGACGGCAGCTACAGGATTACGGGCACCAAGATCTTCATCTCTGCTGGCGAGCACGACTTGGCCTCCAACATCATCCATCTGGTGCTGGCGCGGATCGAAGGCGCGCCGGCCGGAATCAAGGGCGTGTCGCTGTTCGTCGTGCCCAAGGTGCTGGTCAATGCCGACGGCTCGCTCGGCGCACGCAACGGCGTGTCCTGCGGCTCGATCGAGCACAAGATGGGCATTCACGGCAATTCCACCTGCGTGATGAACTACGACAACGCCACCGGCTGGCTGATCGGCGAAGAAAACAAGGGCATGCAGGGCATGTTCGTGATGATGAACGAGGCGCGACTCGGCGTCGGGGTTCAGGGCCTTGCGATGTCGGAAGTCGCCTATCAGAACGCGGTCGCCTATGCGCGC
>JBQCIZ010000607.1:0-3327 GCA_051953235.1 Nitrobacter sp.
TGATGCCGGCCGCGGCGATGACACCAGCCAAGGCCCAACCGCGAAGGAATTTTGCGCCATCGCGAAACATCCGCATGCTCTGCTCCCGTCCTGTGTTGCAGGCCGCGTCATAGCCGACCCTGCGGCCCGCCGCCAGAGCCCGAGGGACTCGCGGCCGTTATCAAGGTCCGCAAAAAGGAATGTGAAGTAGCTCACACACAGCGGAGTGGCGCCGGCGCAATCTTCAGACACCGGACGGCGCAAGCCAATTTCAATGTCCGGGCAGGGCAAGGTCGCCGGGCGTCATACTCCGCCGGGCGGCCTTGCGACATTTTGCGAAACATTCCGGCGCCCCACTGCCGGCCGCGGACAATCACGGCACAAGTAAACAGCGCGCGATAAAAATCGCGCGCCGCCGGAACCGGTTCTAGCTCGTCGTTGCGACTACTCGCAGACCTCGACGCGGCGCCAGCGCCAGCCGTGGCGCGTATGGATCCGGCGACGGACCAGATAGCAGCCGCCGTCGTCGACATAGCCGCCATAAGCGTAGGGGTAGCCGTAGTAATAGCCGTACGGATAACCCCAGCCGTAGGCGTACGGCGCCGCCAGGCCGAGCCCGAGGCCCCAGCCGAAGCCGCGACCATAGAATCCATGATGGAAGCCGCCGCCGTGGAAACCGCCACCATGAAAGCCACCGCCATGAAAACCACCGTGGCCGCCACGTGCCGAGGCGACTGTCGGCGACACGAGGCTCACCGCGGCGACAGCCAGCAACGCGATCATTGTTTTGCGCAACATCATCAAACTCCGTCCAATTCCTGTCGCCCCATTGATGAGATACACCGGCTCTACCCGATTGTTTCCGGGGCACGATTTTTATTCGTTCGAAATTCCGCTCACTTCTGCGCGACCGGCGCAAGGATCCGGCCGTCGCATTAGCCGATCTGCTTCAGACCCTTTTTGAAGCGCGGACCATTCATGGCGTAGAATTTCGCCGCACCCCCCATCGCCTCGACCTGGGCAGGCTCCAGCGTGCGGATGACCCGCGCCGGTGAACCGATGATCAGCGAGTGTTCGGGAAACTGCTTGCCTTCGGTGATGACGGCACCGGCGCCGACGATGCTGCCGCGACCGATCCGCGCGCCGTTCATGACGATCGAGCCCATGCCGATCAGCGCGCCGTCCTCGATGGTGCAGCCGTGCAGGATGACGTTATGACCGACGGTGCAGTTGGTGCCGATGGTCAGCGGAAATCCCTTGTCGGTGTGGCAGGTGCTGCCGTCCTGCACGTTCGAGCCGACGCCGACCTCGATCCATTCGTTGTCGCCGCGCAGCACCGCGCCGAACCAGACACTCGCATTCTCGAGCAGGCGCACCTTGCCGATCACCGATGCGGTGTCGGCAATAAAATAGTTTCCGCTTTTTGGAAGATCGGGCGCCTGCCCGTCCAGTTCATAGATCGCCATGGTGGTCTCCTGTGAAGACAGACCATGCCATGGCGCTGCTCAGGCGAGCAACCCGACCGCCCTCAGCGTCATGATCAGGAAGGTGCCCGACATCAGGCTCCAGAAGCCGGCGAGCACGGTCGCCATCATCACGAACTCAAAGCGGCGGCGCTCGATGCGCCGTCCCCGCAATGTATTGCGCATGATGATGAAGGGCGCGGCGAACACCAGGAACGGCACCGCGGCGAAGGCTCTGGCCATCGCGCCATCCTGCAGCAGGCCGAAGCCGGCGGGACGCTCGAGGAAGGCCTGGTATCCGCTGGCGAGCGCGCCCGCGAGGGAAAATCCGATGCACAGGGAAAAGAAGGAATTCAACGCGTCCGGCGACATCGGCGGGCATCCGTTACTCAACAACGACGCCTCCTGCTTCGCAAAAAGCCGTTGTCCCCGCCAGCTTATCCTTAAGGAAAGGTTAACAGCCGGCGCCCGAACGTGCGCGGCCATCCCTGTGATCCCCCTCGTAACTGCATGGGTTGATGCGGAAATTCCGCAATCACGTGGCATAGTCGCGACTGATTCGCCCTCTCGCGAAAGACCTGTCGCTTGCCCGTGATCCTGCCCGCATGACCCTGCTGTCGATCCCTCACCGCTCCCGCGGACGCGGCGGATCGCGGCGCGGCCACCTCGTCCCGCTTCTCGCGTCCGGCCTGATCGCGGCGCTTGCCGTCACGGCGGTCGCCTATCTGCTGTGGCCAACCTGGGCGCCCAAGACGCCCGACAGCGCCGAGCCGCTGCCGGTCAGTGTCGGCGAGACCCTGTTCAACGTGCCGCCGCACGCCTTCCGCAGAAAGGTTCAAAGGCATTCGGGACCGCAGGAGCGCATCGACCTGAATTTCGTCTACCCGTCGCTGATGCCGCCGGAGGCCCCGAAGCACGTCACCGCCGAGACCGTCGAGGGGACGCCGCAACCGATCGATCGCATCTTCCTGTCGATCGCGGCGCATCACGATGCGCTGGCGCCGGATGCTCTCATCCGAACCATCTATCCGCGTTATCTCGACGAGGCTGCGACAGTGCCGCAGGACGGGCTGTCGATGCGCGCATTCCGCGACGGCACGCCGTATGCGGGCGAAGATCTGTTCTCTGCCGATGCACCTGCGATGATCGCGCGCTGCACACGCGACGCGGCGACGCCGGGCATGTGCCTGAGCGAACGCCGGATCGGCGGCGCCGATCTGACGTTCCGCTTTCCGCGGCAATGGTTGACGCGTTGGCGCGACGTCGCCGGCGCGATGGAGCGGCTCACGCAGCAACTGCGCGGGCCGCAGACTTAAGCAAGCAGCCGATGACTGTCAGCCGACGTCGGCCAGGTCGTCCTCGAGGATCGCCATCTGGAACTGGAACGAGCGGTCGTCATCCTCGTCATCGACGAACAACACGCCGATGAATTCCTCGCCGATATAGACCTCGGCCGAGTCGTCCTTCTTCGGCCGCGGCACCACGCGAATCTTAGGGTTGCCGAACACGCGCTTGAGATAGGCGTCGAGCTTCCTGACTTCCTGAACGTCCACGGCGGTCTCCACTGTGATCTGGGGTTCGCAGAGTTCTTAAAGCGAGACGGCTTGCACCGCTACCGGTTTATTTTCGGATTTCAGAACAGGATTTTCCGACGGGTCAAAGTCCCATCGCATTCAGCATCTGATCCATCGTCCGCGACGGCTCCGAGCAACCGGCGGCGCCGACCACGCGTGCAGGAACGCCAGCGACGGTGACGTTGTTCGGCACCGGCTTCACCACGACAGAGCCCGCCGCGATGCGCGCGCAATGACCGACTTCGATGTTGCCGAGAATCTTCGCGCCCGCGCCGATCATGACGCCGCGGCGAATCTTCGGATGGCGGTCC
>JBQCIZ010000608.1:0-3999 GCA_051953235.1 Nitrobacter sp.
ACAAACCGTCGCCAAGGGCGTCACCTACGCGCCGGTTTTCTTCCGCGACCAGCAACCCTTCATGTCGATCGCTGTCGCACACTCGGGACGGGATGCGGGAGCATCTGTTGCGGAGATCAGCCTTCGCTTTCTGTCGGAATACGTCGACGATGCGCAGGTCGGCAAGGTCGGCACCGCCTATGTGGTGGATGCGCACGGCGTGCTGCTCGCAAGCTCCGACAAGACTGTGCAACCCGGCAAGAACCTGTCCACGCTGCCCCAGATCGCAGCCCTGCTGAAACCCGGCAACGAGTCACGCTCATCGGGAACGAATGCGGAAGGCCAGTCGGTGCTGGCCGCGTCGAGCCCGGTGCGCAAGCTCGGCTGGTTCGTACTGTTCGAGCAGCCGACGAGTCAGGCGCTCGCGCCGATCCACGATCTCCTGATCCGCATCGCGGTGCTGGTCGCATTCGGTCTCGCCGTGGCGATCCTCGCCGGCATGCTCCTGGCGCGGCGCATGCTGATTCCGATCCAGGCGCTCAACACCGGCGCCCAGCGGCTCGGGGACGGCGACTTCGGACACCGGATCGAGGTCAAGACCCACGACGAGCTGGAACAACTCGCCGACCAGTTCAACAGCATGGCCGGGCAGCTTCACGAAACCTACTCCGACCTCGAGCACAAGGTCGAAGAGCGCACGCGCGATCTGGCTCAATCGGTGAACGAGCTCAAGGTACTCGAGGAAGTCGGCCGTGCCGTCGCCTCGTCGCTCGATCTCAACGCGGTGCTTCCGACCGTCGCCACCCGCGCGCTGGAAATCACCAAGGCTGATGCCGTGCTGATCTACGGCTTCGATGCGGCGAACCGGCGTTTCGATCTGGTCGAGGCCAGTGGTGTGGAAAAAGCCGCTGGTGGCAAGCATCTCGCGATCAGCGCGGACGGCAGTCTGCTGAGCCAGGCCGCATCGAGCGGCCAGCCGATTGCGATTGCCGACCTCGCAGCCGCCGATGCGAATCCGTTGAACGACGCCGCGACGGCGGCCGGCTTCCATTCCGTCCTGATCGTGCCGCTGGTGGATCAACAGGGCATCCTCGGCTCCCTGATCGTCCTGCGGCGAAACGCGGGGCCGTTCTCGCCAAATCTCATCGGGCTGATGCAGACGTTCGCCCACCAGGCCGTGCTGGCGATGCGTAATGCGCGGCTGTTCCATGAAGTCGATCAGAAGGGCCGCGAACTGGCGACGGCGCACGGCGTCGTCCAGCAACAGGCCGACAAGCTGCAGGAGCAAACCGATCAACTGCTCAACTGGAACAGGTCGCTCGAAGATCGCGTCCAGAAACAGCTCGGCGAAATCGAGCGGATCCGGCGGCTCGAGCGTTTCCTCGCACCGCAGGTTGCGCAGCTCGTGGCATCGTCCGATGGCAAGAATTCGCTGCTCGACAGCCATCGCGGCGAAGTCACCGTCGTATTCTGCGACCTGCGCGGCTTCACCGCATTCACGGAAAGCTCCGAGCCGGAAGAGGCCATGAACGTGCTGCGGGAATATCACGCAGCACTCGGTGAACTGATCTTCAAGTACGAAGGCACGCTGGATCGCTATGCCGGCGATGGCGTGATGATTCTGTTCAACGCGCCGATCCCCGTGCCGGATCATACCCAGCGTGCCATCCGCATGGCGGTGGAAATGCGCGACAGCATCGGATTGCTGTCGCAGAAATGGCGCAGCCGGGGCCACAGTCTCGGCTTCAGCGTCGGAATCGCCGTCGGCTACGCCACGCTCGGTCAGGTCGGCTTCGAGCGCCGTCTCGAATACGCGGCGATCGGCAGCGTGACCAATCTCGCCTCGCGGCTATGCGACGAAGCCAAGGCAGGCCAGATCGTGGTCAATCAGCGCGCCTATGGCATGGTCGAGCAATGGGTCGATGCGACGCCGCTGGAGCCGCTGGTGCTCAAGGGCTTCCATCACCCGGTCGCGGCCGTCGAGATTCACCGTTGGCGGAATCAGGCCAACGACGAACTTTCATCTCCGGTTCGCCCGGCAGCGGCAGCGGGAAGCCGCCCCGCATGAACGGGTCCGCGCATGATGGACACCAATGCCACGATGAGAATCCACCTCTTGGCTACGGGGCCTGGCTTGAATAGGCTTGTGTCGCGATAACAAACCGCCGCAGCGGTGCTGCACCACGATTTCTCCGAAAGTATCTTTCAATGCCTTTTGAATTGTTCGGTCCGCATCCCGTCGCAAGACAGGCAATCGCAATCGCCGCCGTTCTCGGCATGACCGCCCTCGCGCGGCCGGGCTTCGCTGCCGGCGAACCGGATGCGCCGAAGGGCGCCGCCGTCACCGTGCTGACGGCGACCAAGTCGTGCTTTTCCGCAACTGTCGAAGTGGCGGGAATTCTGATTCCGAAGGATCAAACGGCGGTGCGGCCGGACAGGCCGGGCCTGAAGGTCGCCGAGGTGCTTGTCGATCCCGGACAGAGCGTCACCGCCGGACAAGCTCTGGCGCGCCTCCACTCACCCGACGGCGGATCTGTCCAGGTTCAGGCGCCGGTGGCCGGGCTGGTCAGCAGTTCGACGGCCGAGGTCGGAGCGGTTGCTTCGGGCAAGGGCGAGGCGCTGTTCAATATCATCACCGGCAATGAGTTCGACCTGGTCGGCCAGGTCGCAACCACGGACTTCGCGAAGATCGCCGTCAATCAGCCGGCCAAGGTCAAGGTGGTCGGTGCCGGCGAGATGGATGGCAAGGTCCGGCTCATCGCCCCGACCATCGAGCCGAACAGCCAGCTTGGGCAGGTCTTCATATCCGTCGATCCGAGCCAGCACCTGCTCGTCAACGCATCGGGCCGCGCCATCATCAAGACCGGCGAAAGCTGCGGCATCGCGGTGCCGCTCACCGCGATCTTGTACGGAAGCGCCGGCACGGTGGTGCAGGTCGTCCGGCGTCATCGCGTCGAAACGCGCCACGTCGAAGTGGGGCTGCTGTCCGGCGGACGGGTCGAAGTCCGTGAAGGCTTGTCGGAAGGCGATGTTGTGGTCGCGCGCGCCGGCGCCTTGTTGCGCGAGGGCGATCCGGTCAGACCGATCGCGGCGGACGCGGCCGCGGCAAAGTAAACCGCTTAGCTGCCGGCTTTGCCCGAGGCGAGCGCCGCATCGGCTTTCAGCGGCACGTCCTGGGCCAGCGACGACGACACCGTCGGGACCTGTTCGCCCTCGGTGGCGCGCGATACCGCAACGCGGGTCTTGCTGAATACGGCTTCGGCGCCAGCGTTCGGCGTGTCGAGGCTCTTGAGCAATTCCGCCATCAGCAGGCTGTACTGGCCACCGGCTTCATCGACGACCTGTCCCGGCGTGGCCGACGACAGGATCAGCGCGTTGTCCGGCGTGTTGATCGGCGCAAGGCCGTGGGAGTAGGCGCGGACGCGCCGCTCATACGGATTGCGCCGCGACGCATCGATGACGGCAAGTTTCACCTTGGCGCCCCGCTCCTTCATCGCGTCGAGAACGGACTCGATGGACACGCCATCGTGCCGCACGTCCTTTTCCTTCCATATCTGCGCATCGACCGGGATCATGTAGCTTTCGCGGCCCGACTGGATGCCGAATCCGCTGAAGAACAGCAGTGCCGTCGTCTCCGGACCGACCTTGGATTTCAGCTGGCCGACCGCGCGGCGCATATCGTCCTTGTTGGCATCCTCGATCATGATGACGTCGAAACCATCGCGCCGCAGGATCGTGGTCAGCGCACGGGCATCGTTGATGGACTGTTTCAGAGGGTGATTGGCATCCGGATAGTGACCGTTGCCGATGACCAGCGCGACGCGCGACGGCTTGATAGTCACGCTGCCGGTCGTATCGGCAACCGCGAGGGCCTTCGCTACATCCAGGCTTCGCTTGTTGAGCGCAGCATGGGCTCCGATCGCCAGCGACACCATCCCGACGAGGACGGCGGCCAACGTGACCGATCGGGGGGAAACGCGAACCTGCCCTAGCTTCATAACGGTCAATTCCTGGTCGTGC
>JBQCIZ010000609.1:0-3284 GCA_051953235.1 Nitrobacter sp.
GTAGTTCGACCAGTTGTAGAAATTGACGACGCGCTCCGTAGATTGCGCCGACGATGACATCGCACCGAGGGCCAGCGCGGCGGTGATGCCAATCCATGTCGAGCGGCGGCGTTTAGCGGTCATTGTCGGAGCCTTAGTGGAGTGGATTTGACATTCGCCACCCACTTTGCCGCAAGTCCGTGAAGCGAATGTCAAATCCAAAACTCCACTAGAACCCTGAATTTGCTGGTGGTCCCTTAATTCCAACATTCGCAAACAGACCAGACGCGAAGGGATGCGAATGTTGGAATTGGACCACTAGCGCCGATGCACGGCGTCGGACAGCCGTTCCAGCGCGGTATCGAGCGTGGCATCCTTCTTGGCAAAGCAGAACCGCACGACCGAGGTGACCGCATCCTGCTCGTAGAATGCCGAGACCGGAATCGCCGCGACCTTGTAGTCCGTCACGATGCGCTTGCAGAACGCCTCGTCGGTCTCGTTCAAGCCGAGCGGCGACAGATCGACAGTCAGGAAATACGTTCCCTGCGATTTCAGCACGGGAAAGCCGATGCTTTCCAATCCTTTGGTCAGCCGGTCGCGGCTGCGTGCGAGATCCTTGCGCATGTCGAGGAAGAAGTCGTCGGACTTGCCGAGGCCGTAAGCCACGGCGGCCTGCAGATTTGGAGCGGTCGTGAAGGTCAGGAATTGATGCGTCTTCGCAGTGACGCGCAACAGCGGCGGAGCGGCGCAGACGAATCCGATCTTCCAGCCTGTCAGAGAAAATATCTTGCCCGCCGATCCGATCTTGATGGTGCGGTCACGCATGCCGGGAATGGTGATCAGCGGAATGTGCTCGCGGCCGTCGAAGATCACGTGCTCCCAGACCTCGTCGCAGAGCGCAACGGCGTCGAACTCCTGGCAGAATCGCGCCAGCAGCTCCAGGTCCTCACGCGGATAGACAACCGCGGCCGGGTTGAGCGGGTTGTTGAACAGCACCGCCTTGGTCTTCCGGGTGAAAACGTTCCGCAGTGCCTCCTCGGTCAGCCGCCAGTGCGGCGGCTCGAGACGGACCAGACGCGGAATGCCGCCGGCCTGCCGGATGATCGGAAGGTAGGAGTCGTAGACCGGCTGGAAGACGATCACTTCGTCGCCCGGCTCGACGACAGCGAGAATGGCTGACGTCAACGCCTCGGTGCCGCCCGATGTCACCATCACCTCGGTCATCGGATCCAGCGACAGGCCGTGCCAGTGCCCGTAATGCGTGGCGATCGCCTGCCGCAACTCCGGAATGCCCATCATGGAAGGATATTGATTGTAGCCGTTCATGACGGCGTCAGCCGCCGCGCGGCGGATGTCCTCGGGACCGGGGTCGTCGGGAAAGCCCTGCCCGAGATTGATGGCATTGTTGTCGCGGGCGGCCTGCGACATCGCTTCGAAGACTGTGACGGGAAGGTCCGCGAAGACCTTGTTCATCGATATCATCGGACGATCAGCCGCCGGCTCGGGTCGGCAATCCGGCCGCTTTCCATCCGAGAATTCCGCCGGCGAGATGCTTGTCGTAGGCAAGGCCGCCGGTCTGCGCCGCCAGCGACGCCGTCACCGAGCGCTTGCCGGAGCGGCAGGCGAATACGACCTGCTTGCCGTTCGGATCGGGTATCGCCCTCGGATCGAAGGTCGACAAGGGAACGACCACCGCATCCGGATAGGCCTCGACCGCGACTTCATTCGGTTCGCGCACATCCACCAGCAGGTAGCGGCCATCGGCCACGCCAGCCGAGACGTCTTCCGGCGTCAAATCGTGAACCACAAAATTCTGATCCGCCAACGCGACCTCCTCGCGCCCCGCATTCGGGCGCCCGCAACAGTTCGAAGCCGATTTCGCCCCGCTTTTCGGCCGCCAAAGTCGCCTCTTGCGGCGATAAAATCAAGCGTCGGCGCGATCTTAAATGCTGATCTAAATGCTCACTTGCGTTCCCACCTCGACTACCCGGCCGGTCGGGATCTGGAAGTAGTTGGTGGCGTCGTTGGCGGTGCGGCTGAGCGCAATGAACAGCAGGTCCTGCCAGCGCGGCATACCGGATTGTGCGGCCGGCTTCAGGGCGCGGCGCGACAGAAAGAACGACGTCGCCATGATATCGAACTGCCAGCCGAGCTTTCGCGCGATCGCCAGCGACTTCGGCACGTTCGGACTTTCCATGAAGCCAAAACGGAGTGTCACGCGCGAGAAGGTGCTGCTGATTTCCTCAAGCCGCACCCGCTCGCCGGATTCGATGCGCGGCGTCGGCGCCATTTCGATGGTGAGAATGACGTTCTTTTCGTGAAGCACCTTGTAGTGTTTCAGACTATGCATCAGCGCGGTCGGAGCACAACTCGGATCGCTGGTCAGGAATACGGCGGTCCCGGGGACGCGCTGCGGCGGCCGTTTCTCCAGCATCGCGACCAGATCGAGCAGCGGGAATTCGAGCTTGCGGGATTTTTCGAACAGCAGCCGGCTGCCACGACGCCACGTGTACATGAGGAGCATGACCAGCGCGCCAAGCGCCAGCGGCACCCAGCCGCCGTCAAAGACCTTCAACAGGTTGGCCGCGAGGAACGTCAGATCGAGAAACAGAAACGGTGCGATCAGGGCGGCGGCGGCAGCCGCCGGCCAGCGCCACACCTTCCAGATCACCACGAAGCCCATCATTGCCGTGACGACCATCGTGCCGGTGACGGAGATGCCATAGGCCGAAGCAAGCGCACTCGACGAGCGGAACATCAGCACCAGCAGGACGACGCTGATGACGAGCATCATGTTGACGCGCGGCATGTAGATCTGGCCGGAATGCGCTTCCGAGGTGTGGCGAATTTCAAACCGCGGCAGCAGCCCGAGTTGGATTGCCTGTCGCGTCAACGAATAAGCCCCGGTGATGACGGCCTGACTCGCGATCACCGACGCGATCGTTGCCATGACCACGACAGGAACCAGCGACCACGCCGGAAACAGCAGGAAGAACGGATTTTCAATCGCCTCGGGATGGGCAATCACCAGCGCACCCTGCCCCAGGTAATTCAGCGTGAGCGACGGCAGCACGATCGCAAGCCAGGCGGTCTGAATGGGCCGCTTGCCGAAGTGGCCGAGGTCGGCATACAGCGCTTCCGCTCCGGTCACCGCCAGAAACACAGCGCCCAGCGTAACGAATCCGATAATCCCGTGATGGATCATGAAACCGATGGCATGGAGTGGATTGAGCGCCAGCCAAACTTCGGGATGTTTGACGATCTGCGGGATGGCGGCGGCCGCGATCATGGCAAACCAGACGCAC
>JBQCIZ010000610.1:0-2414 GCA_051953235.1 Nitrobacter sp.
TACAGTGAAGTGGTTTAACGGCCAGAAGGGTTTTGGCTTCATCCAGCCGAACGACGGCGGCAACGACGTGTTCGTGCACATCAGTGCGGTGGAGCGCGCAGGCCTTTCCGGGCTTGCCGAGGGCCAGAAGGTCAACTTCGAGCTGAAGACCGACAAGATGCGCGGCAAGGTGAGCGCCGAGAACCTCTCGCTCGCATAAAACGTTTCATGCTGCGCCGGCTGTCATCCCTCTGTGATGATGGCGGCGCATCATGCAGGAATTCGAAGCGCCGTCACCGCGGATGAACCGGAACGCGCTTTTTGGATTTCTCGCTTCGTTTCACGGATGTACTGAAACGGATGCTCAGGGAGCCTCGTCAGAAATGACGGGGCTTTTTTGTTCGGGGGTGAGATCGCGTTTGCGGCTGAGCATGATGATCGGGCCGTGGTCGCCTCAAAGTATGCGTCATCACCGGGCTTGACCCGGTGATCCATGTCACGGGATCGATGAGATGCGGTAATTCTTCTTATTTGGTCGAATTGATTATCAGTGGCCTGATAACGTTCCAAATGGACTTGAGATCAGATTTGGCTGGGTGAAAACTTGGATTGTGAACGTATTGATGCATTGAATGTGCGGATACGATCGGTTTGTCACTCTCGAACTTTCGAATAATGCTGCGGCCCCGCGGATCTATAAATCCTCGATTTTGCATAGAGTCAGCCACTGCGGAGACCTGTTGAGCAAAAGTATGGCTTCGTGAAAATGCAATCCCTTGTTCCCGTCCGTAATGCGTAATTGCCAGATCAAGCAGCACTCGCATTAGGACAGCTATCGCGTTGTCGTGAATGTCGAATTCAAGATGAAATTGCAGTTCGCGCCAAATTCGATCCGCGCGCTCGCACGTTGGAAGGTTCACGAATGGATTGTCATCTGCGTGCAATATTAGATTCTTATCTTTTGGGGCTCTTTTTTTATATTTAGGTGGGATAGGTGGTGGTTTATCGCCGTCGGCAGGCGTAGCAGCTTTTGCAGGTGCGCGATCTATTGCGAGTCCGTCGTTTTTTAATTGATCGAGATATTTATGCTTTCCGACGTTGTTCCATAAATCTCCTAAAACGACTTTCCGACCAGATAAATCGTTCGCTATCCGTTGAAGAGTTTTAAGATTGTCGTCCTTGTTTCCTAGATAGACGAGTGTTCCTCCAGAAAAGGATACCCCAGCTCTTTTGCGAATTGGTTCTGCGCTCAAAAGTCGATCTAGATTTGATCTAGGTAACTGAACATCAGCGCCAATCAGATTTTCTGCTTTTAAGACCTTCTCGATGGTCTCAGCCAAGCCGGCGCTGTCCTTGCCGGTTCGTTGCAAAAAGTTCGATTTTGCTTCCGGATCCCATTGGCTTTGGCCAACACCATCTTGGCTTCCTGTATGTCTGCGGTAGAGAGTTTCTTCGATTATTGCTAGATCGGATTCAACCTCGCATTCAATCTTGAGAAATGCCTTTCGCATTTCTGTTTGATCATGAGTGGCAAAAAAGTCCTTCCATTTCTCACTTGGAGCTTTCTCGGGATCCAAGAGAAGTTTAATGCAACTTGTGCGTCGATTGCCGTCATATACGACGTATGCGTCGCCTTCCTTTCTGACGAGCGGGCGTTCATAGAGCCTTTTTGATGCGGCGAGATCGGAAGCGAGCGCTCGCATGTGTTGCTCGCGTTTCTCGAGTAGCCATTGAATTGAAGCTGCTTCGTCGCGTAACGACCCGTGACGATCATTATCTCTGTTGATCTGTAAATCGGAGACGAGAATTTCTTTGATTTCCATTAGCAAACCAAAATCAACTTGGTGCATTAGATCAACTTTCAGTTGTGTTGCCGAACTCGTCAATAGCTGCGGCGCGCCTTGACAAATCCCATATAAGGTATATATTCCTATTCGTCCTGTCCCACAGAGGGGCGGCTCGCGATCGTCACGATACGCGGGGCGGGATGCGGTGGACGCGGCAGCGTCAGGCCGGAGCTGGGGTGCCAGGGCGCGAGCCCGGAGCAAGGACGCTTTCCTCCCTGGAGGGGCGTTTGAGCTTCGGAGGAGGGTGAGGCACGCAAGTTTTCGGCTGACGACCACGCTGCGCGATGCGGCCGGGGCGGAGATGCGCCTCACCGGCATCGCTTCGCGCGTCGGCCCAAGTCGTGTGGTCCCATCAAAGGGACGGAGCGCCTGTTTGCCAAATCCGGCCCGCAGGAAACCATCCGCTCAGACAAGGGTCTGACGGTACAGCTCAGTCCCGACGGTGACAGGTTTCGACCGTTCGCCGGGGAGAGCACGAAGCAAGCCGCAAAAACCATCGCGTGCGGAACGCCGGACTGCTCCGGTGCTTTCGTGGTGACTGAATCTCGTGTGTCCAAAACTCAAATTTGCACACGAGGCTGCGGACGC
>JBQCIZ010000611.1:0-6977 GCA_051953235.1 Nitrobacter sp.
ACGGCCCGGTGCATAGCCGGATGAGCCGACGGTGCCTTTGACCGATCCCTTTTCCTGCATCTTGTGTCCGGGCGTGTAGCCGGAGGCTCCGGCCGTCCCGTTGACGCTGCCATTCTGCTGCATGGTGTGGCCCGGCGTGGCAGATTGCTGCGCCTGTGCGCCGGCGATTCCGAAAGCAGCGATGGCTGCGGCGGTGGCAAGAAGTCTGACGTTCATTCGGATAAGCTCCGTCCTTGTTGGTGGAGCGGCGACAACCAGCGGCGCGCAGAGAACGTTCCGCTTCATCCAAGGTGATTGCCTGGTGTTGTTGCGGCCAAAGCGTGATCCGCCTTTGTTCTTGCACCGTGTTGCCTCGAACGCCTCAAAAGTGATACCGGGGATCATCGTTTGAAGGAGGAAGTCGATGGGACTGACGATCATGGTCGCGGGCCTTGTATTGTTCCTCGGCATTCATTTTGTCACCACGCAGCGGGATTTGCGCGCGCGGCTGATCGCTTCGTGGGGAGAGGGCGGCTACAAGATCGCGTTTTCGCTTGTTTCGGCGATAGGCCTCGCGCTGATCGTGTGGGGTTTTGCCAGCTATCGCGCCACCGGCTGGATCGATGTCTGGTCTCCGCCGCGGATGATGAAGCACATCACCGAAGCGCTGATGCTTCCTGCCGTGATCCTGGTGGTCGCGTCCTACATTCGCGGCCGCATCTATGCGACGCTGAAGCATCCGATGCTGGCCGGCGTCAAGCTGTGGGCGTTTGCACACCTGCTGGCCAACGGCGATCTCGGATCGATCATCCTGTTCGGGTCGGTTCTGGCATGGGCGGTGATCGACCGCATCTCGCTCAAGCATCGCGCCGATGCCGGCGCGCCGCCGATCCCGGTGGACGGTGTTCGCAACGACGTGGTCGCTGTTGTCGTCGGCGTCGTCGCCTATCTCGCCCTCGGCGGCCTGTTCCACCCTTACGTCATCGGCGTTCCCGTTTTCGGAGCATAACATGTCAGTTCAATCGGCCATCAGGCGCAAGACGGCGCCGGACATTCGCGCGCGCAAGAATGGCGATCCCATCGTGATGCTGACCTCGTATCACGCCCACACCGCAGCGCTGGTCGATCGTTACTGCGACGCTATTCTGGTCGGCGACAGCCTTGGCAACGTGATGCATGGCTTTGAGACCACGGTGCCGGTGACGCTGGACATGATGATCCTGCAGGGTCGCGCGGTGATGCGCGGATCGCAGCAGGCGCTGGTCGTGGTCGATATGCCGTTCGGCTCCTATGAAGCCTCGAAGGAGCAGGCGTTTCATTCCGCCGCGCGGATTCTGAAGGAGACCCACTGCGGCGCGGTGAAACTCGAGGGCGGCGTGAAGATGGCGGAGACCAATGCCTTCCTCACCGAACGCGGCATTCCCGTGATGGGGCACATCGGGCTGACGCCGCAATCGATCAACACGCTGGGCTCATTCCGCGCGCAGGGTCGCGAGGAGGGGACGTGGCAGCCGATCGAGGACGACGCGCGCGCCGTGGCGGACGCGGGTGCTTTCTCCATGGTGATCGAGGCGGTCGCAGAGCCCCTGGCGCGCAAGATCACGGAGGCTGTCGCAATCCCGACCATCGGTATCGGCGCGAACGCGGCCTGCGATGGCCAGGTCTTGGTGCTGGAAGACATGCTCGGGCTGTCGCCGCGCGCGCCAAAATTCGTCCGGCGTTATGGCGAGCTTGGTCCCGCGATCGAGGCCGCGATCGAGGGCTACGCCCGCGACGTGCGGAGCCGCGCCTTTCCGGGGCCGGAGCACGTTTACGGGATGAAGAAGTAAGACGAAGCAAAAGCTTTCCTTTTGTCATTCCGGGGCGCGTCGAAGACGCGAACCCGGAATCCAGCACTCTCAAATTTCCTCGTATTCCTGGATTCCCGATAGCCGCTACCGCGGCTATCCCGATAGCCGCTACCGCGGCTTCGGAAATGACAGTAGGGGCTGCGGGCAGCGACACTGGATGCGCTCTGCATCGTTAGATTGTGTTCGACGTCTCGGATGTCCGGATCATTCCCGTGCCCCTATGGAACTCCACGCAGTCAGCGCCGTTTTTAACCCGTCGCCACTAGACCTGCTGGAGCCCACTTGAACCGTCGAAAGTTTCTTTCCACGTCAGCTGCCTTGCCCGTGTTGACGCTGATCCCGCGTGCGAAAGCTGCGGTAGCCGCACAATCATCGGAGCCATTTGGCTCGTCTTGGGTGCGTCAACTTGCGCGCGACACTGCCGCCAAGGGATTCGTGGCCCCAGACAGCAAGCTGACGGACTCACTCAAGGATCTCAATTACGACCAGTATCGTTCTATCCGCTTCCTGCCAGAACACGCCTTGTGGCGCGGTGAAAAGTTACCATTCGAGGTCCAATTCTTTCACCGCGGGTTTTTCTACAAGAACCGCGTCGACGTCTACGAGGTAGTCAACGGCCAGGCGAAGAAAATTCAATATCGGCCGGACGATTTTTCGTTTGGGGAGATCAAACCGCCTCCACCGGACGCTGACCTTGGTTTTGGCGGCTTCCGAATCCACGCTCCTATCAATCGTCCCGATTACTATGACGAGGTCTGCGTGTTTCTTGGCGCGAGCTATTTCCGTGCCGTCGCAAAAGGCGAGACTTATGGCCTCTCTGCACGCGGACTGTCCATCAATACGGGTGAGGCCAAGGGCGAGGAATTTCCACTGTTCAAGGCCTTCTGGATCGAGAAGCCCGCTGCGAACGCAACCTCGCTCGTTGTGCATGCGTTGCTCGACAGCAAAAGCGCCGCCGCATCTTACCGGTTCACAATCCGCCCTGGAGCGACAACCGTGTTCGACGTGGAGTCGTCGCTCTACCCGCGCGTTGATCTCGAGCACGCCGGACTCGCCCCGATGACGAGCATGTTCTTCTTCGGACCAAACGATCGCAACGACGTCGATGACTTTCGTCCTGAAGTACATGATTCCGATGGTCTTGCGATTTATAATGGGCAGGGAGAGCAATTGTGGCGTCCGCTCAGTAATCCCCGCGACCTACAGATCAGTACCTTCGCCGATCTCAATCCGCGCGGATTTGGATTGATGCAGAGGGAGAAGAACTTCCTTGCATATCAGGATATTGAATCGCGGTTTGAACATCGGCCCAGTTTGTGGGTCGAGCCCATCGGCGATTGGGGGGAGGGAGCCGTTCAACTGATCGAGATTCCAACCAAGGAGGAGATTCACGACAATATTGCGGGGTTCTGGCATCCGAAATCTGCGTTACAAGCAAAGAGCGAGCATAATTTTACCTATCGCCTGCATTGGGGGCCCGATGCGCCGAAGTCCCATGCATTGGCGAGGTTTTCCCGAACCGGGATCGGAGTTCGCGGGGACAACAAGCTTTTCGTGTTGGACCTGATCGGAGACGGTCTGAAATCGGTTGATCCCAAGAAAGTTAGAGGCGCTGTCAGCGCCGAAAAGACGGAGATCAAGAACATCGTTACCCAACCTAATCCCGGCATCGGCGGCTGGCGATTGAGCTTCGAAGTGCCGATCAAGGACAAGACGCCGGTCGAACTGCGGGCTTCGCTGATGCAGGATGATAAGGCCCTTTCGGAGGTTTGGGTCTACCGATGGGCACCGTAGACGCACCACGCTCGCTTGTTTCCATCCGCTCCAAGAGCGAAGACGGCTTTCTTCCTGCGGAGAATCCATTGGCGATGAATCCGGCGCAGCTTTGGGATGATGCACCCGCGGGTCGCGCTCCGAAGAAGCACGCCTCGATGATGCCGCTGCGACGCGTCTACATTTTTGCCGGCACCGCCCTCATGACCCTCGCGGGCGGTTATGAGATGTACGAGGTGCTTCAAGTTGGGGGCGTGACCATACTTGAAGGATTGGTTCTCGGACTTTTTGTGCTGCTGTTCGCCTGGATAGCTTTTTCGTTCGTGTCCGCGCTCGCCGGCTTTGCCGTATTGCTCCTGCGGAAGCGCGAAACTCTGCATATTGACACTTCGGGCCCGCTTCCGGCTGTCATCAGCCGTACGGCGATGCTGCTGCCGACGTACAACGAGGATGCTCATCGGATCATGGCGCGCCTGCAGGCGATCTACGAATCCGTCGCCGAGACCGGAACCGGCGCCGGATTTGACTGGTTCGTGCTGAGTGACACCACCGACCCTGCGATCTGGATCGCCGAAGAGGCGAGTTTCCTCCGTTTGCGGAAGAGTTGTAGCTCTGGAGGGCTGTACTATCGCCATCGCGCGCACAATACCGCGCGGAAATCCGGCAATATTGCCGAGTGGATCGGGCGATTTGGCGCGAGCTACGACTACATGATCATCTTGGATGCAGACAGTCTGATGTCCGGCGATACCATCGTGCGGCTGGTGGCGGCAATGGAGCGTCATCCGGATGTCGCCCTTATCCAGACGCTACCGATCATCGTCAACGCCCGAAGCCTTTTTGCGCGGCTCCAACAGTTTGCTGGTCGGCTTTACGGCCCCCTGATCGCGGCCGGAATCGCATGGTGGCATGGCGGCGACGGCAACTACTGGGGGCACAACGCGATCATCCGGGTGCGTGCGTTCGCCCAAGATGCCGGGCTTCCGGAATTGCGCGGCCGCAAGCCCTTCGGCGGGCACATTTTGAGTCATGATTTCGTCGAGGCCGCGTTGATGCGGCGTGCCGGCTGGGGCATCCACATGGCACCGACGCTCACCGGCAGCTTCGAGGAATGCCCGCCGTCGCTACTTGACTTCGCGGCGCGCGATCGCCGGTGGTGTCAGGGAAATCTCCAGCATCTCGCGATATTGCCTGTACGGGGACTGTATTGGGTATCTCGGTTGCACCTGATGGTCGGAATCGGATCTTACATAACCGCGCCGCTATGGCTGTTCTTTCTGATGTTCGGCATCTTGATTTCACTGCAAGCGCAATTTGTCCGACCAGAATATTTCCCGAAAGGGTTTTCGCTCTTTCCGCAATGGCCGGCGCAAGATCCTATTCTCGCAGCATGGGTGTTCGGGGGCACGATGGGGCTTCTGATTGTGCCGAAGGTTCTAGCGTACGTTCTTCTCCTCACTCAACGTGACAATCGCCGGGCATTTGGTGGGGCGAAGACCTTGGCCGGCATTATGGCCGAGACGTTGCTCTCCGCGCTGATCGCACCCGTCATGATGATCTTTCAATCGACTGCGGTCGGTGAAATCCTGTCCGGGCGCGACTCGGGATGGCAAGTCCAGCGGCGCGAGAACGGCGATGTGACGCGGCATGAAGTCTATCGGAAATATGCGGTTCCGACGTTATGCGGAGTCGCAATGGCCCTCAGTGCCTATGCGGTCTCGCTACCCTTGTTTCTGTGGACGTCGCCTGTAATCCTGGGTCTTCTGCTCGCTATCCCGCTTGGAGTTGTTACCTCTTCCGGTTCGCGGCCGGGAGGGCTTTTCGCGACACCCGAGGAAGTCGTGCCACCACATGTGCTGCAGCGGGCAAACGAACTTGGGGCTCTTCCCGAACCGACCTCACGGGACGCACTTTCCGCCCTTCGCAACGATCAAGTGATGCTCAAACACCATCTAAATTCGATCGTCCCCCGAACAGAGCGCCGGCGTGGTCAGATTGACCCTGATCTCGCAATTGCCCGCGCCAAGATCGACGACGCTGAAACATTTGAGGAGGCTGCGAGCTATCTGACGGCCAGGGAAACCTTTGCCGTCCTTAACGACAGGTCGACCGTCGAGCGCATGATGGCAATGGCGCCGTGCATCGCCTCAAATGTCAATTGACATATACCCCTGAGCCCACCGCTCCACTTGTCTGTACTAGCAATTTATATTTACTAGTGGTCATCCAATTGCAGCATTAGCCAAACGGCGAGCTGAAACGGGATGCGAATGTTGAGATTAGACCACTAGGACGGAAACGATGGATTGGTCGAGCTATCCCATTCCCGCCATGCGTCTGGAAGCGCGCTTCGGCGACCGCGTGGTTCCGATGTTCGCAGAGCGGCCGCAGAGCATTTGGGCGATGGTCGCGGAGGCTGCCGCCAAAAATCCCGACGGTGAAGCTTTGGTCTGCGGCTCGCGCCGCATGAGCTGGCGCGAGGTGGTGCGGGACTCCGCGCGCGTCGGCGCGGGACTGCGGCGGCTTGGATTGCAGCCCGGCGACCGCGTGGCGTTTCTGCTCAGCAACCGCATCGAGTTCGTGCTGGCGCTGTTCGGCGCGGCCCATGCGGGGCTGGTCGCGGTGTTGCTCGGCACCCGGCAGCAGAGGCCGGAGATCGCCTATGTGCTCAACGATTGCGGCGCCAGGGCCCTGATCCACGAGGCGTCGCTGGCAGATCGCGTGCCCGATGCAGCCGACGTGCGCGATCTGCAGCACCGCATTGCCGTGGACGACGATGCCGCCCGCTCGCAGTTTTCGCGTTTGGTCTCCGACGACACGATGCCGTCCGCCGAAGTGGCCGAGGAAGACACCGCGCTGCTGATGTACACCTCGGGCACCACAGGGCGTCCCAAGGGCGCGATGCTCGCCCATTGCAACGTCATCCACTCGTCGATGATCTATGAAGCCTGCATGGGTTTGACGGCTGCCGACCGATCGATCGCGGCGGTGCCGCTCGCGCACGTCACCGGAGTCGTCGCGAATATCACCTGCATGGCCCGTTGCGCGGGCACACTGATCATCGTTGCCGAGTTCAAGGCCGCCGAATACCTGAAGATCGCGGCGCGTGAGCGGGTGACGCAGACCGTCATGGTGCCCGCCATGTACAACCTGTGCCTGCTGCAGGCCGATTTCGATAAGCACGATCTGTCGGCGTGGCGGATCGGCGGCTACGGCGGCGCACCGATGCCGGTTGCAACCATCGAAAAACTCGCGGAGAAGATTCCGCAGCTTCGGCTGATCAATGCCTACGGTGCGACCGAAACCTCATCGCCCTCGACCGTCATGCCGCCGGAATTGACCGCGGCTCATCTCGACAGCGTCGGCCTGCCGTGT
>JBQCIZ010000612.1:0-4221 GCA_051953235.1 Nitrobacter sp.
TTGCCCGATCTCATCAGGCACTTCTTCGCGCTGGCGGAGAAGGATGGTCTGCCGGCCAAGAAGCTCGACGCGCTGGCGCTCGAGCGCATGAAGCAGCATCGCTGGCCCGGCAACGTCCGCGAACTGGAAAACCTGGCGCGCAGGTTGGCAGCGCTCTATCCGCAGGACGTGATTACCGGCTCGGTGATCGACGGCGAGCTTGCGCCTCCTGCGATCGTCTCGGGGGGCAGCGGGCCGCAGGCGGTCGATAACCTTGGCGGGGCTGTCGAGATGTACCTGTCGTCGCACTTCTCAGGTTTCCCGAACGGCGTTCCGCCGCCGGGCCTTTACCATCGGATTCTGAGGGAGATCGAGGTGCCGCTGCTGACGGCCGCGCTGGCCGCCACCCGGGGCAACCAGATCCGGGCGGCCGACCTTCTGGGGCTCAACCGCAACACCCTACGCAAGAAAATCCGGGATCTGGACATCCAGGTTTATCGGACCGGGGGTTAGACGGCTGGAGCCGTCCAGTGTGGGCTCTCGATGGATTCAAGACGGAATTCGGTGATTTCCGCGCCCTTTGGTCACGGCATGCCGTGGCGCACGCCGCGGAAATGTCGTAATTGAGCAACATTGTTGTAGGAATGCATCAGTTTGCTATCGGCAGGGGCCGATAGCCAGCGGGCCTCAACGCTCAACCGTTTCCCGGATGACTAGCGCAGACACGCCGGCTTCATCGTACGATTCGTCATTCGCCGAACCGCGCGGCTGGACATTGCGCCGGTTGCTGGCGCCGTTCGCGATCGGCCTCGCGCTGCTTTCAGCCTTCCTGACCTTCGTGGTCCTGACCGGCCTGACGCCGATCGAGCCGACGCATCGGGTCGTCGTGACGTTCCTGATGATCGACGCGTCGGCCATTCTTCTGCTGGTCGGCATCATCGCCCGCGAGGTCTGGAACCTGGTTCAGGCGCGCCGCAGAGGGCGCGCCGCCGCGAAATTGCATGTTCAGATCGTCGGCCTTTTTTCGGTGATCGCCGTGCTCCCTGCGGTGCTGGTAGCGATCGTCGCGAACGTCACGATCGACCGCGGCCTCGACCGGTTGTTTTCCGGCCCGACCAAGGAGGTCATTCAAAATTCCCTGATCGTCGCCAACGCCTATCTCCATGAACATGCGCAGCTCATCCGCGGCGACATCCTAGGTATGGCGACCGACATCTCCAATGCACGGCCGTTGTACGATCAGGATCGCGGAACGTTTCGCCAGCTCCTGACCTCGAGCGCCAAGGCCCGCAACCTTCCGGGCGCCATGCTGATCGATAAGGAGGGCCATCTGCTCGAGTCGGCCCAGACCGGCATCGAACGGGCCTACACCACGCCCAATCCGGACTTCCTGAAAAACGTGAACGAGGACGAGCCGCAGATCGCAGTGTTTCCGGAGGCGAACTACGTCGCCGCCGTCATTCGCCTGCGCGCCTTCCAGGATGTCTTCCTCTACGTGGCGCGGCTGCTCGATCCCCACGTCACGGCGCAACTGAAGCAGACCCAGGCGAGCGTGGCCGAATATGCCACGATCGAGGCGCGGCGCCTCGGCATCCAGGTGGCCTTCGCGCTGATGTTCGCCGTGATCGCTCTGACCATCCTGATGGCATCGGTGCTGATCGGCCTGAATTTTGCGGACCGTTTCGTCGCGCCGGTACGGCGACTGATGAGCGCGGCCAATATCGTCTCCACCGGCGATCTGAACGTGCAGGTGCCGGTGCTGAGGTCCGAAGGCGATCTCGCCCAGCTCGGCGAGACCTTCAACAAGATGACGCAGGAGTTGCGCACCCAGCGCGACGAACTCGTCAGTGCGAGCGGACTGATCGATAGCCGGCGCCGCTTCATCGAAGCCGTGCTGTCGTCGGCGAGCGCCGGGATCATTGGCGTCGATGGCGCCAACATCATCGGCATCCTGAACAGGTCGGCGGAAAAGCTGATCGGTCATTCCGAGTCGGAAGCGTTGGGTCACCCGTTGTCCGAGGTGATACCGGAACTCGATGACTTGATGCGGACGGCGAGGGAAGGGTCACAGCGGCTGGTGCAGGGCCAGGTCAACATCAATCGCGATGGCAACGAGCGCAATCTGTCCGTGCGCGTCAGCGCCGAACAGACCAGCCAGTCGCGCGACAGCTACATCATCACGCTGGACGACATCACCGAACTCGTGACCGCGCAGCGAACGTCTGCTTGGGGCGACGTGGCGCGGCGCATCGCGCACGAGATCAAAAACCCGCTGACGCCGATCCAGCTCTCGGCGGAACGTATCCGCCGTAAATTCGGCAAGGTCATCACCGAAGACAAGCCGATCTTCGAACAGTGCACCGACACCATCGTCCGTCAGGTCGAGGATATCCGGCGGATGGTCGATGAATTCTCGCGCTTCGCACGGATGCCGAAGCCGGTGATGGAAGGAGAGGACGTCGCCGACACCGTCCGCCAGGCGGTTTTCCTGATGCGGGTCGGGCATCCCGAGATCGACATTGCGGCCGAGATCAAGACCGACCCGATGCGCGCGCAGTTCGACCGGCGGCTGATCTCGCAGGCGCTGACCAACATCATCAAGAACGCGGCGGAAGCGATCGAGGTCGTGCCGCCGGAGACGCTCGGCAAGGGTCGCATCGACGTCATCGCCGCGCGGGAGGACGACGACATCATCATCGACGTGATCGACAATGGCGTCGGCCTGCCGAAGGTCGCGAGGGCGCGATTGCTGGAGCCTTACGTCACAACACGTGCAAAGGGCACCGGCCTCGGCCTCGCGATCGTCGGGCGGGTGCTGGAAGACCATGGCGGCAAGCTCGAACTCAACGATGCTTCCGCGATACGACCGGGTGCACGGGGGGCCTGGATGCGGCTGCGGTTCGCCGTATCGGGGCGTGCACCAAATGCTGAAACCAACGGGGGCGATGGTGCGACTAACCACGACGCCGCGACCAGCAATGCAACAGGTACCGAAGTTGCGACCGGCAACTGACAAGGCAGATCCCGACCCATGGCACACGACATTCTGATAGTCGACGACGAGGCTGATATCCGCGATCTGGTCGCCGGTATCCTCGAAGACGAAGGCTTCACGACCCGGACCGCGCGCAACAGCGACGAGGCGCTCGCGGAGGTGTCGGGCCGCCGTCCCCACATGGTCTTCCTCGATATCTGGCTGCAGGGCAGCAAGCTCGACGGGTTGCAACTGCTCGAGAAGATCAAGCAGGACAATCCCGATATGCCTGTCGTCATGATTTCGGGGCACGGCAACATTGAAACCGCCGTCGCGGCGATCAAGCGCGGCGCCTATGATTTCATCGAGAAGCCGTTCAAGTCCGACCGCCTGATCCTGGTGGCGACGCGCGCGCTCGAGACGTCACGGCTGAAGCGCGAGGTGAGGGAGTTGAAGCAACTTGCGCCCGCGGCCAGTTCGCTCGTCGGCCGCTCGCCCTGCATGAACCAGTTGCGCCAGACCATCGAGCGTGCGGCGAAAGCCAACAGTCGCATCATGATCGTCGGCCCGTCCGGCGCCGGCAAGGAACTGGCCGCGCGCACGCTTCACAACCAGTCGAGCCGGTCGGAGGGACCTTTCGTCGTCATCAACGCCGCGGCGATCACGCCGGAGCGAATGGAGTTCGAACTGTTCGGCGTCGAGCAGACGGACGGCCAGCAACCGCGCAAGGCGGGCGCGCTCGAGGAGGCGCATGGCGGCACGCTGTTCATCGATGAGATCGGCGACATGCCGCGCGAGACCCAGAACAAGATCATGCGCGTTCTGGTGGATCAGACGTTCCAGCGTGCCGGCGGTACCGCCAAGATCAACGTCGACGTGCGCATCATTTCATCGACCGCGCGCAATCTCGAGGAGGAGATCGCGGCAGGCCGTTTTCGCGAGGATCTCTATCACCGGCTCTCCGTGGTGCCGATCCGCGTACCCCCGCTCTCCGAGCGGCGGGAAGACATTCCCGAACTGATCGAGTTTTTCATGGAGCAGATTTCCGTCGCGAGCGGTCTGCCCCGGCGCAAGATCGGCGACGACGCGATGGCCGTGCTGCAATCGCATGTCTGGCCGGGCAACGTCCGTCAGCTCCGCAACAACGTCGAACGCGTGATGATCCTGGCGGGCGGCGGTCCCGAGGTGATCATCACCGCGGACATGCTGCCGCAGGATGTCGGCTCGATGGTTCCGGCGATGCCGACCGGCGTCAACGGCGAGCACAT
>JBQCIZ010000613.1:0-4314 GCA_051953235.1 Nitrobacter sp.
CGCGCCCACAGGCGGTTCACAAGCGTCAGGATGCCGCCGGGCTGAAAGCGCGCGATCAGCATGATGATGGCGCCATAGACCACGAAGGTCAGGCCCGCGCCCTTGCCGCCGAGCAGGTTGTTGGAGATTTCCTCCAGCGGCACCAGAATGGCAGCTCCAATCAGCGGCCCGAACAGAAGCCCCGCACCGCCGAGCGCCGCCATGATCAGCATCTTGACCGACACCAGGATGCCGAGGCCGGATTCGGGATCGATAAAGCCGAACATCATCGCATAGAGCGAACCGCCCACGCTGGTCAGTCCCGCGCTCAGCATGAAGGCGTACAGCTTGATGCGGCTCGCCGGTGCGCCGAGCGAACGCGCGGCCCGCTCCGAATCCTTGATGGCGCGCAGATAGAAGCCCATCCGGTTGTTGGTCATCCACCAGGTGATGCCGAGCGTGACGAGCAGGACCGCCAGAAACAGATAGTAGTACGGCAGCGCCGAGGTGAACGACATATCGAATACGTTCCGCGGCACCGTCGGGCCGCTTAGGCCCACCGCGGCGCCGAGATAATCGACATTGGTCACGATCAGCCGGACCAGTTCGGAGACTGCGATCGTGGCCATGCTGAAGTAATGGCCGGACAGCCGCAGCGTCGGCACGCCAATGACGGCGGCGATCAGCACACTGACAACGATGCCCGCGGGAATGCCGAGCAGCGGCGACAGCGCGAAATGCGCGTAGGCGCCCATCGCCGCATAGGCGCCGCAGCCGAAGAACACCACATGCCCCACCGAGACCTGACCGGCGTAGCCGCCGACAATATTCCAGGCGGACGCGATGATCGCATAAAGCAGGATCAGCGCGCCGAGGCGCTGCTGGAATGGTGTCGTGAACAGCAGCGGATAGGCGATCACCAGCGCCAGCACGATCGTTGGCCACAGAAATCGCCGCATCACATCTTGCCCATCAGGCCCTGCGGCCGGAACCAGAGAACGCACAGGAACAGCGAATAGACCACGATGTCCTTGTAGACCGCGCCGATCAAATACGCCGACAGCGACTCGATGACGCCGATCAGCAGGCCCGCGACGAGCGCGCCGGGAATGCTGCCGAAGCCGCCGAGCGACACCGTGACGAACGCGACGATCGCCAGCGTCTCGCCGACCGTCGGTGCGATATAGAAGAAGGTCGCGATCAGTGCACCGGCGATCCCGGTGGCCGCGGCGGCGATCGCCCAGGCAATCGCCTGCATGGTGTCGGGGCGAATGCCCATCAATTGCGCCGCGGTGGAATCCTCAGCCACCGCCAGCATCTTCGAACCGAGCGAGGTGCGCGTCAGCAGGAGATGCAGCCCCCATGTGACGACAAGCGCCACCACGCCGGCCAGTAAACGCGACGCCTGAATGCGGATGCCGAACACATCGAAGGTTCCGCCGACGATGTTCTCCGGCAGCGTCATGAAGTTGGCGCCGAATCCCCAGAACACCGAATAGCGCAGCAGCAGCGCGAGCCCGAACGTGCCGAGAATCTGCGCCAGCATTGGCCCTTTCATCACGCTGCGGATCAGCCCGAAATACACGATGACGCCGAGCGTCGCGAGCGCCAGCGCCGCCAGCGGTACGCCGAGCAGCGGGCCAGCGCCGAGCAGCGTGTAAACCACGAACGCGACGTACATGCCGAGCATGACGAAGTCGCCGTGGGCGAAGTTGATGATGTTCATCATGCCCCAGATCAACGTGAGGCCGGATGAGAAAAGGGCGTAAACCGCGCCGAGCAGCAAACCGCCGACAATCACCTGAACAAGGATAGAGGACATGTCAGCCGCACATTCTGTGGATTGAGACGAGAGAGGATGGGTCCGTGACCCGCCCTCTCTCATATGTCGTCGTTCGCGCTACCAGCCCTTGTAGGGCATCACCGGAGCCTTGGCCGCGTTGGCCTTCGGCCATACCGCGACATAGTGCTCGCCGTCCTGCAACTGTATCACGACGCCAGACGCCAGCGTGTTCTGACCCTTCTCGTCGAACTTCACGCCCCTGTATCCGATCATCAACTGATCAGCCTTGAGGTCGGTGGCCTTGAGAGCCGCCTGTATCTTGGCGGGCTCGGTGGACCCTGCGCGGTTGATGGCGTCAGCCAGCACGAAGAAGGCCTGCATCTGGCGCGCGGCGGTATCGTCCATGTCGTCGCCGCTCTTCTTCTTGTACAGATCGTTGATGATGTAGGTCACCGAGCCCGGCGCACCGAGACTCCACGACGAGCGATTGAAGACGCCCTGCGAGATCTTGCCGACCGCCTTGATGAACGACGGGTCCGAGAAGCCGGAATCGTCGGCGATGATCATCGGTGGCTTGTAGTCGAGCGACTGCATCGTCTTGGCGAACAGGATCGCGTCGGAGGTGTAGCTGACCATGATGACGACGTCGGGCTTCTTCTCCTTGAGCTGGAGAACCTGGCTCTGCACGTCGGTGGTATTGGCCGAATAGGCGATGTCGAGCGCGATGGGCTGGCCCTGTGCCTTGAACGCGGCGGCGATCACGCTGGCGACCGAGGTGCCGTATTCGGTGTTCTCATGGACAATGGCGACGCTATCGGTCTTGGCGCCCGCCGCTTTCATGTCCTTGAGGAAGTCATGATAGAGTTTTGCGAAGTCGGACGCGATCGGCGTGGTGCGGAAGAACCATTTGAAGCCGCGCTCGGTCAGATTGGCGGCGACGGACTCGCCGTTGACGAACGGGATCCCGTATTTTTCCGCGATCGCGCTCGCCGTCAGCGTAATACCGGACTGATAGGCGCCGGTGAGTGCGACGACCTTCTCCTCGGTGATCAGCCGCAACGCCTGGTTCTGGCCGGTGGCCGGACTGCCTTGGTTGTCGGCGAACACGACGTCGACCTTGGCGCCGCCAAGACCCGACAGGCCGGCGTCCTTCGCCAGCGGGAAGTTGCCCAGTTCAGGATGCGCATTGTTGATGATGTCCATGGCGGTTTCGATCGCCGCCTTGGCATGGATGCCGGCACTGGCCGCATTGCCGCTCATCGGGAAGACGGCACCGATCTTGACGACCTTGTTCTGTGCATAGACTGGACCGGCCAAAACGGCGGCCAGAGAGGCCGCACACAGCAGGCCTGCGACTCGACTCAAATTCATGCTGATGATCTCCGAAGACGTTCCCACCCGTGACAAGACGCGAAGTCAGTCTTGTGCGCAGCACAAGAACAGCTCGCCGTTCTTTGTTGTCCGATGCAAGCATCGCATGCCGGTCCAGTCGCGGCAAGTTACAGCGCCTCGCTGCGGTCCCGTGACTTTTGGCTGCAACCGCGAGCTACAACTCCTGGCCAGTCCGGTGTCCGCCGCTATTCGAGAGCGGTCGGGTCAGACTGGATCAATCGATAAACCAGACGATCAGGGACGGGGTCAGCGGGTCCGGCTCATGGACTGCCCGTTTGTTGTTGTGCCTTGGGTTTGCCGCAACGAAATCGTCCCTCGCCTCGCCCCCGCGCTTGCCAAAACAGGCAGCGAACGGGTAGAAGGACCCACGTTTGCCGGTCAGGCCGCCATTGCGGCTGCTGAAATGCCATAAGGCATTGTAAGACCTAAGCAAATCTTGGGGAATGGTGTAACGGTAGCACAACAGACTCTGACTCTGTTTGTCTTGGTTCGAATCCAGGTTCCCCAGCCAGCCTCACCTAGCAAAATCAGCAGCTTACAGAAGAGAGCGCCAACAGTGCCTCAACGTGCGTTCGCGGGCGCGTGGAGATGCCAGAGGTCGGCGCGCCAGCGCAGCCCGATGGCGCCGATCAGCACGAGGCCCGTCACCGCATACAGCGTTGCCGTTGCCTGAAATCCGATCCTGTCGATCAGGTTTCCCGCCGCCAGCAATCCGAGCGGCAGGCTGTAGATCGCGAGCATGCGTACGCCCATCACACGACCACGGAAGTGTTCGCTCGCGGTGCGCAGCAGAACGACGAGCACGGAGATCATGCTGAGGCTCTGCGCAAACCCGGCCAGCAGCAGGAATACGATGGCGAAAGGTACCGAGTGCACCTGCGCGAAGGCCAGCAGCATGCAATACCACGTCACCGTTCCCACGATCATCAGCCGTGCGACCGGGACGCCGCGCGTCATGCTCATGAGGATTGACGCGGCAAGCGAGCCGACCGCGAAGCTCGCCGAGAGATACCCGAGCACGGCCTGATCGGTGTGATAGACGTCGCGCGCGATATAGGGCAGCAGCCCGTTCGATAGCGGAAACGCCGTCATGTTGGCGAGAAAGGCCACCCACATCGCCGCGCGCATCAGCGGGCTGGTCCAGACGTAGGCAATTCCCT
>JBQCIZ010000614.1:0-7873 GCA_051953235.1 Nitrobacter sp.
ATCCGGGAGCGGTCCGTCACGCTATCGGCTCCCAGCGATCACAGAACCGCCTTTGTTCCCGGCTGCAAACCGGCTAACAAATATCCATCGATCCATTCACCCGCTTGTAGTCTGAAGAACCGATATGAAAATCCGCAAAGCCGTTTTCCCGGTCGCCGGCCTCGGCACCCGCGTCCTTCCCGCCACCAAGGCGATGCCGAAGGAGATGCTGACCATCGTCGACCGGCCGCTGATCCAGTACGTGGTCGATGAGGCCAGGGAAGCCGGCATCGAGCACTTCATCTTCGTCACCGGGCGCAACAAGGGCGTCATCGAGGACCACTTCGACAAGATGTTCGAGCTCGACGCCACGCTGGCCGCGCGCGGCAAGAAAGCGGAGCAGGAATTGCTGGCACAATTCCAGCCCGAGGCCGGCGCCATGAGTTTCACCCGCCAGCAGGCGCCGCTCGGTCTCGGCCATGCGGTGTGGTGCGCGCGCGACATCGTCGGCGACGAGCCGTTCGCCGTCGTGCTGCCGGACGAACTGGTGCTCAACACGCCGGGCGTGCTGAAGCAGATGATCGCCGCTGCCGAGGCGCTCGGCGACAAGGCCAACCTGCTCGCGGTGGAAGCGGTACCGGAAGACATGACGCATCAATACGGCGTGGTCGGTGTCGGCGAGCGTTCCGGCAAGGTGTTCGCCGTCGACGGCATGGTGGAGAAGCCGCCGAAGGGCACCGCGCCGTCCAACCTCTCGATCACCGGCCGCTACATCCTGCAGCCGGAGATCTTCAAGATCCTCGAGACGCAGGAAAAGGGCGCGGGCGGCGAGATCCAGCTCACCGACGGCATGAAGAAGCTGTCGGAGTCGCAGAAATTCTACGGCCTCGAATTCGAGGGCGAGCGCCACGATTGCGGCTCGCGCGCCGGTTTTCTCCGCGCCAACATCGCCTACGGCATGGCACGTCCCGATCTTCGCGACGGGCTGCGCGCCGAACTGAAGAAATATCTCGGAAAGTAGACCCCGTGCCGAACTACGACGCCCTGCGCGACTATCTGAAACGGCAGACGCAGGTCGAATTCGTCCTCACCTTTGCGCAGATCGAGGAGATCATCGACGACGGTCTTCCCCGCGCGGCGCAGCGTGCGTCATGGTGGGACACGGCGCGCGCGCCGGAAGAGCGGATGCCGCAACGCGAGGCCTGCATCGAAGCCGGCTATGTCGCGACACGTTTAGGTGAGGACAGTGTGCGTTTCCGCAGGGCGGATGCTCGGCGTCCTCGCTTCAAGTAAGCTTCACGCGGGCATGCATTTTAACGACGAATCGCATTAACCATTTGGCGGGTACGAGCGGGCGCATATTGTTTCCATGCGACACGGAACACGTTCCACATGGACACCCGCGCAAACCCGCACCCGACCGACACGGCATCACGCTTTCAGGCGCTGGACGTGCTGCGTCTTGCGGCCGTGCTCGGCGTCATCCTCTATCACTACGGCTTCAGGGGACCGACCACCGGCAACGTCACTCATGTCGCAATTCCCGAGATCGGTCCGTTCGCAATGTACGGATTTCTCGGCGTACCGGCCTTCTTCGTCATCAGCGGATTCGTCATCGCCTATTCTGCGGAAGGGCGCAGCGCGACCGGCTTCGCCATCGCGCGATTCAGCCGGATCTATCCGACGTTCCTGCTGTGCATGACGCTGACCTTTCTGACGGTCCTGATATTCGGTAAGCCCGACTTCACGACAGGCGCCAGCCAATGGCTAGCGAACCTGCCGATCTTCGCACCCGCGCTGCACCGGCCCTACATGGATAGCGCCTATTGGTCGCTGGTCATCGAGGTCACATTCTACGGCTGGATCGCCCTATTCATCGCAACCGGCCTGTTTCCGCGCCGGATCGATGCGCTCGTGCTGGGATGGCTCTGCCTGTCGATGGCCAACGAGCTGACCATCGATGCGCGCTTCGTGGAGAACATCTTCCTGGCCGACGATGCCGGCTACTTCGCCACCGGCCTGATGATCTACGAGATTTATCGCGGCCGCCGTGACCTCTTGGTCTTCAGCATCCTCGGCCTGTCCGCCGGCGTTGCGGTCTTCCATGCGGTCCATTCGCTGGCCTGGCTACGCTCGCACTCGGGAACGGCTTTCGATTCATGGGTCGTGGCAGCCATCTGCCTGATATCCATCGTCGCGATCTTGCTCGCAACGCGCATCAAGCAATTTCCGTTGCCGCCAGCCCTCACCGTCGTGATCGGCGGCATCACCTATCCGCTGTATCTGCTGCATCAGCAGATCGGCTACACCATCTTGACCCGGCTCGCGCCCGCCGACACACGCCTTGCGGTGACAATGATCGTACTCGGCATTGTTCTGTTGAGCTGGGTCATCTGGCGATATATCGAACCGCCGCTTCACACGGCCGTCAAAACCACCTTAACGAAGTGGGCGGAACGGGCCGGACGACCTGTCAAACTTGGCTTGAGCGGCAGTTCTCGGCCATAGCCAAAACGCACAAGCGCGATCACGCCACCAGGGAGAGCGACGCCGGCGTTGCGGCGACCGACTGATTGCGGCCATTCCGTTTTGCGGTGTAGAGCGCCTTGTCGGCCGCCTCGATCAGACTAGAAGTTTCCATGGTGGTTACGGGGATCATGCTCGCGACACCGATGCTGACGGTCGTCACCGCCGGATCGCCCGACCACTGTTCAACCTTGTGCCTGATGGATTCGGCCACCCTTGTCGCTTCCGCCGCCGACAAACCGGGCAGCAGCAACGCGAATTCCTCGCCGCCGTAACGGGCTGCACAATCCTCGACGCGCCGCGCCGAATCCGAAATGCAGATCGCGATGCCAACGAGAACCTGATCGCCCGCCTGGTGACCGAACTGGTCGTTGTAGGCCTTGAAGTGATCGGCATCGATCATCAGGAGCGCAAGCGGCGTATGTTGCCGCATCGCGCGACGCCATTCACCGGCAATGACCGTGTCGAACTTGCGGCGGTTTCGAAGTCCGGTCAGCGCATCGGTTGTCGCCAACTCCTCGAGCTTTTCCTCCGCCACCGAACGTTGTTTCATTTCGCGAACGACGAACAGCGTCCCCGCAGCGACGAACGCGATCAGCCCGAGCATGATGATGCCGATCTGCAGGGCCTCCTTGTGCCAGAGGCCGAGAATATCGATCCAGGGTTTGCCGACCAGAACAACCAGCGGACTCGTACCGCCGCGCCAGACATAGAGCCTGTCGACGCCGTCGGGCGAACGCGAACTCGAAAGCGAGCCGGCCGGCTCGGTCAAAACGCGCGTGACCCCTGGTGTGTAGTTCAGATTGTGCCCGACGACATCGAGATCGAACGGAGTCCGCATGATCACCAGACCGTCCTTGCGGAAAACAGTGATGGTATCCTGCGCCCCCAGCGACAGACGGCTGAACAACTCGTGGAAATAGCTGAAGCGGATCGAGCCGGTGACGATGCCGAGAAACCGGCCATCGGGCGCACTGATACGCCGGCTCAGCACAACCGCGTAGGCGCCGCCATGCAGCATCGGGCGGCTGATGAACAGGCCGACGTTCGGATTGTCGCGGTGAACCGTGAAATAGGCTTCGTCAGCGCGATTTGTGGGCGCAGGATCGAGCGTCGTCGAGTCGTGCGTCAGGTTGCCGTTGGCGTCGAAGACCTGGATCGCGCCGAAGTGCTTGGCCGTTGCCGCGTGATCGAACAAAATCATGTGCATGATCGACTTGCTCGCGGTGGCGAGCGCCGGCATGCCGAGATTGTCGACAACGGCACGCAGCGACAGGTCGTACAGCTCGATATTGCGGCTGATGTCGGATTCGATCGTCGAGGCCAGGTTGCCCGCCGACTGCTGTGCAAGATCGGCCGCGCTGCGCCGCATTTCCCACATCACGCTGCCGCACACCGCGGAGAATCCAAGCGTCGCGACCACTGCCGAGATGATCAGCAGGATCGCCGGGGTCCGCTTCGACCGCTCGCGTGGCCGATCCATTGTTGTGTTGTGCCAGAACAGCATCGTGACTTTTTCCGCGCGGGACCGTGCGCCCAAGGTATTGCCACGACGTTGAGATGATCCGCGTCATCTGCACCGGAGTTAACAGCCGGTTGAGGGGTTGATAAAAATGACTGTCATTTCGACCCCCCGCCGGATCGCAAAACCAAGCGCTAACCATGGCGAATGCCCTGGATTTATTCACGAATTCGTGTGTCTGCCCGGATGCGGCTGTTGTAACAATCCGACGGCATCTCCGTATCTAGGGCCAGGCTGGAGGTGTTTACTCCACTCCAGCGGTCCGGTGTTTCAGAGCCCGAGAGGTCAATTCCATGCGCAACCCGTTCAGCCGTAACGTTCTCAGCGCCACCGCCGTCGCCGGCGCACTTACTCTGTCATGGGTCCTGGTTGGCCCGTCGCGTGCCGCGGAAGACGCGGTCATCATCCCGCCGCCCGCCATGGACGTGAAGGCAGATGACGGCCTGCAGACCGCGGTCGTCGCCGGTGGCTGCTTCTGGGGCGTGCAGGGCGTGTTCCAGCATACCGCCGGCGTGGTCAATGCCATCTCCGGCTATGCCGGCGGCGCCAAGAGCACCGCCGACTATGAGATGGTGAGCACCGGCACCACGGGGCACGCGGAGTCGGTCGAAATCAAGTTCAACCCGAAACAGATCAGCTACGGAAAGATTCTGCAGATCTACTTCTCGGTTGCGCACGATCCAACCCAGCTCAATCGCCAGGGACCGGATAGCGGAACGCAGTATCGCTCGGAGATTTTCACCACCAATGACGAGCAGAAGAAGATCGCGGAGGCCTATATCGCCCAGCTCAACGCCGCCAAGGTCTACAAGAAGCCGATCGTCACCAAGGTCGGCACACTGCAGGGTTTCTTTCCGGCCGAGGGCTATCATCAGGACTACCTGACACTGCACCCCAACCAGCCCTATATTGCGTATAATGACATTCCGAAGATCCAGAACCTGAAGAAGATCTTCGCGCAGAACTATATCGAGAAGCCGACGCTGGTGCGCGACGCCAAGGCTACCAACTGACAAGGCCACGAACTGACGGCGGCTACCATCCCGAACGGAGGACCGATGTCCGAGACCAAGACCGGCAAGGTCATGAAGAACGAGAGCGAATGGCGTAAGGAGCTGACGCCGATGCAGTATGCCGTGCTGCGCGAGAAGGCGACCGAGCGGCCGTTTTCCGGCGAATACGAGCATGAACACCGCAAGGGCACCTATGGCTGCGCCGGTTGCGGGCAGACGCTGTTCGAATCCGACGCCAAGTTCGATTCGGGCTGCGGCTGGCCGAGTTTCACCACCCCGGCGATCGAGAGCCATGTCGACGAGGAGCGCGACACCAGCCACGGCATGATCCGCACCGAGGTGCTGTGTTCGAAATGCGATGGCCATCTCGGCCATGTCTTCAACGACGGACCGGGACCCACCGGCCTGCGTTACTGCATCAATTCGGCGGCCTTGAAACTCGAGCCCGAATAACTACGTAGCCTCTCCCGAACCTGACCAGCGCCCCGCGCGACCAAGTTCCTGGTTGCGCGGGCGCTGTTATTTGCGCGACCGGCAGGTGAACCGCCGTCCGCCAACAAGAAACGACGAGACGATCTGAATGTCCCAGACTTCAAACCGCCTGCTACTCGGAATCGGGCTCGCAGGTCTCATTCTCGAGAGCGCGCTCAATCATCCCGCGCTCGCCACCGGCAAGGTATCGCTGTTCAAGATCATCACGACGAAAGACGAAATCGTGATCGGCCTCAGCCACGACGAGCTTTCGCACATCGAAGGCCAGGATGCCGGCGGCATCGCAAGGCAGCTCGCCGCGCGGGGATCGATGAGCGTCTGGCAATACGGCGTGCGCAGGGCGGAAGCCGGCGCGCTGGAGCAGGCGCCGCTGCGCAAGGTCGGGCTGCTCGCAACGGATTCCCTGCGCGTCGAGCCCTATACGACGCCGCTGAAGGTGATCCCGATCGAGGATGAGGCTGCTAAAAAGTGAGGCGGCGCGCGAGCCATTCGGCAGGAACATGGCTCGAAATTCGCGGTATTTCTCCCATATCATTGAAATTCAACGCTTAATTTCGAGGTTCCGATTTCAGGTCGGATTCATCATCATGGCCTGAAAAGGTCGCAATTTCTGCGCTGCACACTTATATTATTGGACATCATGGACATGCTGGACCCCGGGCGGCCGCGAATGGCCGTATCCCCGCTTTCGGCATTTGTCGTTTCTCCATCGCGTACACTGTAGAGGTTCCCGCCATGGCATTCAGCTTCAAGAAATCTGCCGAACTGTTTCCCGCTGCGATCCGCAAGAAGAAGCGTGCCGGCTTCGCCTATCGCCGCTTCGATACGGCGGCCGATGCGGTGCGGTTCGCGATCGAGGAGCTGCCGGCCGACTCGCTGAATGGCGCGTATCTGCAGGTCGACGAGGCCCGCTTCGATCAGAACGGCATCCGCACGCTGTATGAGCGCCAGGATTTTCCGCTGCCGCGCCGCAAGGTCGCCGCGCCGGCAATCGACGAGGCCGCTTCGCAGGACGCCGCCTAAGCCTTCGGCTGTTTGTCGAGCCAGCGCTTCAACATCCGCACATTGCGGATGTTGGCGCGGAACATGACGTCGACCGCATCGCCGACCACCGGCACGAGGCCGATCACCCCGTCGAACGCGACGTTGCCGAGCATCCGTGCCGTGATATGCCAGGGCGCGCCGAGCGCGCGCGCCTCGCGCACCAGCCACAGCGAGATCGCGGTGGTGATGATGTCGCCGATCACAGGCACCAGCCCGATCAGCCCGTCGATGCCGTAGCGGATGTTCGTCCCCGGCACGACGAAGGCGACGTCGAGCAGCTTTGCGATCGCATCGAGCCGCGCCAGCCGCTCCTCGCGCGAGAGCGGACGGAAGGCGCTGCTGAAATCGAACGCGAACGGCCCCTGACGAAAAGCCCCGCCGCCGAACCCGCCCGGGCCAAACGGATCGGCGCCGCCGTGAATTTCGCGGCCATCCTGGTCGATGGTCTTCGCACGCGCCGAGGGCCCCCGGGAGCGGGCAGGCTGGCGCGAGAACAGATCGTCGTTCGGCATGCGGCTGACGGACATGCAGGCTAGATGGGCCTTCCCGGCGGTTTCCGCAAGTTGCGGCGCGCGGTCGCGGTGAACTCCATGACATCGTCAACGCGCATCACCCCTGTTCCATCTGTCCCGCCTGCTCCGCCGCGAGCCGCTCGGCCTGCTTGTCGTAATAGAGGTCGTCGACGATCATCTGTTCGCGCGCCGGCGAAATCACCGGCCGCGGCAACAGCGACAGGCACGGCTGACCCTTGCCCGCGCAGGTCCGCGCCCGGATGCAGACCTTGAGCGGACAGCGCCGATGCAAGGCGACCTTGTTCGACAGCACGCAGCGCACGATGTCGACGCACTCGGCATAATCCGCATCCGACTGCGCCAGGTCTTTCTCCTCGCGCGCATCCATGTCGCGCAGCTTCAAAATCTTCACGTCGCAAGCCAGCACCATGGTCCGATCTCCTGATGGCGAGGGATTGCACGCAGGCAAGCGTCGTCCTTGCCCGCAAACTCCTTCGCGTGAGTGATGGGTTCAACAGGCCTCCCGAAACGAGGGAGGCGGAGCGCCGAAAGGCGCGCCTTCAATTCGTGGCCGCGGCACGCTTGCTCCGGAAGCGCCGGAGAGCGGAGGCCGCGGAACGCCTTTCGACGCTCCACCGCGGCGACTTTTGGCGACGGGACCGTGCTTCCGGGCACAGGCGCGAGCGAATTGCGCTCGCCATCCCGCGGGATTTCCCCGCGTTCGCCTGTGCCGCGTCCAGCCAGCCTGTGGCAGCCGCTCATAGTAGCGGCGGACGGCGACCCGA
>JBQCIZ010000615.1:0-4306 GCA_051953235.1 Nitrobacter sp.
GCCGGTGGTCGAGGTGATCGTGTTGCCGTGCATCGGATCGCACGACCACACCACCGCGCGCCCTTCCCGCTTCACCGCGCGGATCAGTTGCGGCAGGTGATCGCCGACCTTGTCGGCGCCGAAGCGGTTGATCAGCGTCAGACGTCCCGGCTCGTTGTCCGGATTGAGCACGTCGATCAGCTTCAGGAGTTCCTCAGGCTTCAGCGACGGCCCGCACTTCAGACCGATCGGGTTCTTGATGCCGCGAAAATACTCGACATGACCGTGATCGAGCTGACGGGTGCGGTCGCCGATCCAGATCATGTGGCCGGAGGTTGCGTACCAGTCGCCGGTCGTGGAATCGACGCGGGTCAGCGCCTGCTCGTAGCCAAGCAGCAGCGCCTCGTGGCTGGTGTAGAGTTCGGTGGCGCGCAGTTCGGGATGGCTCTCGAGATCGAGACCGCAGGCGCGCATGAAGTCGAGCGCCTCGGAAATGCGATCCGCCAATTCCTTGTAGCGGCGCGACTGCGGCGAGTCCTTGATGAAGCCCAGCATCCACTGATGCACGCTGGCGAGATTGGCGAAGCCGCCGGTCGCGAACGCGCGCAACAGGTTCAGCGTCGCCGCCGATTGCCGATAAGCCATCAGCTGGCGCTGCGGATCGGGCGTGCGCGACTGCGCGTTGAACGAGATGTCGTTGACGATGTCGCCGCGATAGCTCGGCAGCTCGACGCCGTCGACCTTCTCGACCGGCGAGGAGCGCGGCTTGGCGAACTGGCCGGCGATGCGGCCGACTTTCACCACCGGCAACGCGCCGGCGTAGGTCAGCACCACCGCCATCTGCAGCAGCACGCGGAAAAAGTCGCGGATGTTGTTGGCGCCGTGCTCGGCAAAGCTCTCTGCACAGTCGCCGCCCTGCAACAGGAATGCCTCGCCCTTTGCGACTCGGGCCAGAGCCTTCTTCAGGTTGCGCGCCTCACCCGCAAAGACCAGCGGCGGAAACGTGGCAAGCTGTGCCTCGACTTCGCCCAATGACTTCGCATCCGGATAGACCGGGATTTGCTGCACGGGCCTGGTGCGCCAACTGTCGGGTGTCCACCGCTCGGACATGAGGTTAACTCCTGAACAAAAACCGCCACTTAACGGGTAGCGAAGGGCCGGGTTATACACAGGCTTGCCGCACCGCGCCAGTTGGAAATTCGGCCTTGCCGGACAAGACCTTGCAGCAAAAGCCGAATTCGCATTTGCTGGGTTTTGTTGAGTGCGCCCGGGGGCTTTGGCGTGGCTGAAGCGGTACTAGACGACGTCTTTGCCGACGACATCACGTTTCCTGCAAAGGACGGCTATTCCCTCGGCGGCACGCTCTTTCTGCCTCGCGGCGCCAAGCGCCATGCCGTGCTTATCAATTCGGCTACCGCCGTTCCCCGCCAGATCTACAAGGGTTTCGCGAGCTATCTCGCCATGCGCGGCAGCGCTGTGCTGACCTACGACTATCGAGGCACGGGAGACTCGCGGCAGAAATCGCCAGTCGATTACAGCCAGCCGAAGTCGCTGGCCGGCTTTCAGGCATCGATGTCCGACTGGGCGGCGCTCGATGCCGCGGCAGCGGTGACGTGGATGCGCGATCGCTACAACAGCCTTCCACTCGGCTATGTCGGCCATTCCTTCGGCGGCCAGGCACTGGGCCTGTTACCCAACAACACCGAGATCGCGCGGGCGCTTCTGGTGGCTTCACAGGCTGGCTACTGGAAACTCATGACCTCGCCGGAGCGCTATCGCGTCTATGCGCTGCTGAATTTTGTCGGTCTCCCGTTGACGATGCTGCTGGGCTACGCACCGGGACGAATGGGACTCGGTCTCGATCTCCCGAAGGGGGTGTTTCTGCAATGGGTACGCTGGGTCATGAGCAAGCGCTATATGTTCGACGATCCCACACTCGAAGCGCTCGCCAATTTTCCGAACTACCGCGGCGCGCTGCGGGCCCTGTGCATATCCGACGATCCATGGGCGACGCGCCCCGCCGTCGATCTGCTCTGTTCGGGATTCACATCGATCACACCTGACATCGATACGATCACGCCGAGCGACGTCGGTGTCGCACGCATCGGCCACTTCGGCTTCTTCCGGTCGCAGCACCGCGATATGCTCTGGCGAGGTGCCGCCGAATGGCTGGAGGAAGGAGCGTAGGCCCCTACTCCGCGGCCTCGCGTACATGACGCGCGGTCGGCGTACGCATCGTTACGAGCTCTTCCGCCGCAGTCGGATGCAATGCCATGGTTGCATCGAAATCGGCCTTGGTCGCGTTCATCTTGATGGCGATACCGAGCACCTGCACCATCTCCGCCGCGCCGTCGCCGACGATATGACAACCCAGTACGCGATCGCTCGTCGCATCCACGACGAGCTTCATCAGAATGCGGGTGTCGCGCCCCGACAGCGTCGCCTTCATCGGCCGGAACGTCGCCTTGTAGATATCGACATTGGTGAACTGCGCACGCGCCTGCGCCTCGGTCAGGCCAATCGTACCGACCTCCGGCTGCGAAAATACCGCGGTCGGAATATCCGCATGGTCCACGCGCGTCGGCCTGTTGCCGAACACCGTGTCCGCAAATGCATGCCCCTCGCGGATTGCAACCGGTGTGAGGTTGATGCGATGCGTGACGTCCCCAACGGCATAGATATGCGGCACGTTGGTTTGCGAGAAGCCATCAACGGCGATGCCGCCGTTTTTCGGGTTGATCGCGACCCCTGCCTTTTCGAGGCCGAGATTTGCAACGCTCGGATGCCGCCCGATCGCAAACAGCACCTGGTCTGATGCCACACTCGATCCATTCGACAGATGCGAGGTAAACTCGCTGCCGTGCTTGTCGACCTTGTCGACCGTGCAGCCGGTCAGGATCGTGATGCCGTCCTTCTCCATCTCGGTGCGGACATGAGCGCGTACGTCGTCGTCGAAACCGCGGAGGATATTGTCGCCGCGATAGATCAGCGTCACATCGCTGCCGAACCCCGCGAAGATGCATGCGAACTCGAGGGCGATATATCCGCCACCCTGAATGACGATCCGCTTCGGCAATTCGGCCAGATGAAAGACCTCGTTCGACGAGATCACATGCTCGATGCCGGGAATGACGCGCCCGTGGTTTGGCCAACCGCCCGTTGCGATCAGCACATATTTCGCGCGGACCGTTTCGCCGGTCGCGAGCCGCAATGTGTGCGGATCCTCGAACACCGCACGGGTCTTGACGATGCGCGCGCCCGCCTTTTCGACATTGGACGTATAGGCCGCTTCCAGCCTGGCGATTTCCTTGTCCTTGTTGGCGATCAGCGTCGGCCAGTCGAACGTCGCAGACGGGATCGACCAGCCAAAGCCCGCGGCATCCTCGATGTCGTGGCGGATGTGCGATCCGTAGACCAGCAGTTTCTTCGGCACGCAGCCGCGGATGACGCAGGTGCCACCCATCCGGTACTCTTCGGCGACCATGACGCGCGCGCCATGCCCGGCCGCGATCCGGGCGGCACGCACGCCGCCCGATCCACCGCCGACGACAAAGAGATCAACGTCGAAGTCAGCCATGACGACCCGCCCCGACCGGACTCAGATTTCCTTGCCGCGCTTGCGCATTTCCGCGCGGAACGCACCGTTGACGACTTCAGAGAACTGCTGCGCCCACTGGTTCATGTATCCCATGCTCGCCTCGATCGCCTTGGGCTCCTGCGCGATCAACTTCTGTCCGAGCGGCGACTTGTAGAACGTAACCAGTTCTTTCAATTCCTGCTCGGTAAACTGGCTGGCATAGATCTTCGCCATGCCGTCGCCGATCTCCTTCTCACGGCCCGCCAATTCCTTGGCAACGATCACGGCGACCTCATTGAGATCCTTTTGATAGTTCAGATTCGATTGCAGCAGCGTGGTCTTGGTTCGCTCGACCATGCCGGGGACGGCATTCGCATACATTGCCGTCGCGTGCTTCAGCGTCAGAAGCTCCTTGGCCGAGGCGATTGCTGCGGGCGTCGGTTGCACGGGCTGCTGGGCCAGCGCGCCGCCCGCAAACGCCAATCCTACTGCAAGCGAAGCAGCCGCCAGAACTCTTGAAAGAATCTTCATTTCCATTCTCCTGATTGCAGCGCTATCGCCGCTCAACAACGCGAATTCCCTGCGCGCCCGCTAGCACCGCGAGACTTGCCATGCCAATGAACAGACCGTGCTCGACAACACCCGGTATCGGATTCAACAGGCCGGCAAGACGAGATGCATCGGGAATTTCCCCGAGGTGGGCATCGACAATCCAGTGGCCACCATCGGTGACGAAAGCATGGCCGTCGG
>JBQCIZ010000616.1:0-2413 GCA_051953235.1 Nitrobacter sp.
GTTTGGCATGGGGGAGAGTGCCTCGATCACGGAGCTGACGCCGTTTGGCCGCGACATGGAGACCAAGAAGGAAGTCTTCGACGAGGCGGTGCGCGCGATCTTCCCGATGTTCCGTGATGGCGGCAGCGAACATCACGGCAAATATTTCGACATTCCCCTGCGCAACGTCGTGCCAAAACCGTTGCAGAAGCCGCATCCGCCGCTTTGGATGGCGTGCTCGCAACTGCCGACCATCGAGCGCGCCGGCCAGTGCGGGTTTGGTGCCCTTGGCTTTCAGTTCGTCAGCGCCGACGCGGCACATGCCTGGGTTCATGCCTATTACAACGCCATCACAAAGCGGCTGAAGAAGCTCGCCGACTATGAGATCAATCCGAATATGGCGCTGGTGTCGTTCTTCATGTGCGCCAAAACCGACGAAGAAGCGCGGGCGCGCGCCGATGGCACGACGTTCTTCCAGTTCGCGCTGCGCTATTACGGCGCCTCGCAGAACCGGCAGCGCCCGGCGCCGGGTACGGTCAACATGTGGGACGAGTACAACAGGTGGAAGCGGGAGAATCCGGAAGCGCAGGAAGCGGCGCTGCGCGGCGGGCTGATCGGCTCGCCCGAAACCATCGCCAAGAAGCTGCGCCGATTCCAGAGTTCGCACATCGATCAGGTGATCCTGCTCAATCAGGCGGGCAAGAACAGCCACGAGCATATTTGCGAGTCGCTCGAACTCTTTGCCAAAGAGGTCATGCCGGAATTCCATGCAGCGCATGCGGAACAGGAGGCCTGGAAGGTTGGGGTGATGCGCGGCGATATCCAACTCGAGGAGATCGACACGGCCGCGTTCACGGATCGCTATGGCAACAAGGCCATGAACGTGACGGTGCCGAATCCGAAAGCCGCGGCGGCGCGATGAAAGTTTTGCGATGAAGCGGCTCGCGACGCTGGTCTTCTACATCGTCGGTGCAGTCGCGATCGCCTATCTCGCGCTTTATGCCTATGTGATGCTGACCGGCCGTGATTTTCAGCCGGGCGCGCCGATCCGGATCTTCCGCAAGCCCGATGCGCCGAGCTATTCCGGAACGAAAAATCCGGTGCGAGAAGCTCGCACCGGATCGAAGGTGATTGCCGAAGGTCGCGACGTCACGCCGTCGCCACGAAGGCTCGGTGATCGTTGTTGCCAGCCGGCGTGATCGGGATGCCGCCGTCGGCATATTCGTTGAGTTTGTTACGGAGCGTCCGGATCGAGATGCCGAGGATATTCGCGGCATGGGTCCGGTTACCGAGGCAATGCTTCAGCGTTTCGAGGATCAGGTCACGCTCGACGTCCGCCACCGTGCGGCCGACCAGCGCGCGCGTCACCTGTTCGGCGGCGAGCGTGGCGTGAGCCACCGCCGGTGCGGTCTTCGCAAGATCGAGACGGTCGCCGTCCGGCGTCAGGATCGCGTCGGCGCCGATCTCGTCGCCGACAGCCATCAGCACCGCGCGGTGGATGGTGTTTTCGAGTTCGCGGACGTTGCCCTGCCAGCGGTTTGTGGTCAGTACGCGCCGCGCATCCGCCGAGATCGGGCGCACCGGCACGCCATTCGCCTCGGCGTATTTCTTCGCGAAATGCTGTGCCAGTTCGAGGATGTCGGCAGGACGTTCGCGCAGCGGCGGAATCTTCAGGTTGACGACGTTAAGGCGGAACAGCAGGTCCTCGCGGAAGGTTCCTTCCCGCACGGCATCCGCCAGGTTGCGGTTCGAGGTCGCGACGATGCGGATGTCGACCGGCACCGGCCGGGTGCCGCCGACGCGATCGATCACGCGCTCCTGGATCGCGCGCAGCAGCTTCGATTGCAGCCGGACGTCCATTTCGGAAATTTCGTCGAGCAGCAGCGTGCCGCCGGTGGCTTCCTCAAACTTGCCGATGCGGCGCGCCACGGCGCCGGTGAACGCGCCCTTCTCGTGGCCGAACAATTCGGATTCCAGCAGATGCTCCGGAATCGCCGCGCAGTTGATCGAGATGAATGGCCGCTTGGCGCGGCTCGAGCGGGTGTGCACGTAGCGCGCCAGCACTTCTTTGCCGGTGCCGGATTCGCCGGTGATCATCACGGAAGCGTCTGAGCCTGCGATCTGCTGGGCGAGCTTGATGACCTTGCCCATCGCCTCGTCGCGATAGACGAGGTCGCGGGAATCGTTGGCGACTGCGGCGAGCACCGCGGCGATCAGCTCGGGATCCGGCGGCAGCGGGATGTATTCCTTGGCGCCGGCGTGGATCGCGGCGACCGCGGCGCGGGCGTCGCTTGTGATGCCGCAGGCGACGATCGGCACGTGGATGTGTTCGGCCTCGAGCCGGATCACGAGATCGCGGATGTCGAGGGCGACATCCACCATCAGGAGGTCGGCGCCCTTGCCGCCGCGCAGCACCGCCATCGCCTGCTCGTTG
>JBQCIZ010000617.1:0-2004 GCA_051953235.1 Nitrobacter sp.
GTCGAGCGTTATCCGGATGAACTGTTGACAGCGCTGCGCTCGGTCGCGCCGGTCAGCGCGTCGAGCGAACCCACCGTCGCGCTGATGACGCCCGGAATCTACAATTCCGCGTACTACGAGCATTCGTTCCTCGCCGACAAGCTCGGCGTCGAACTGGTGGAGGGCCGCGACCTCATCGTCAGAAACGACGAGGTGTTCATGCGCACCACCGAGGGTCTGAAGCGGGTTGACGTGATCTATCGCCGCGTCGACGATGACTTCCTCGATCCCCTCACCTTCCGTCCGGACTCCGCGCTCGGCGTGCCCGGCCTGATGTCCGCCTACGCCGCGGGCAACGTGACGCTCGCCAACGCGGTCGGCACCGGGATCGCCGACGACAAGGCGATCTACAGCTACATGCCGGACATCGTGAAATTCTACCTCGGCGAGGAGCCGATCCTGAAGAACGTACCAACCTTCCGTTGCCGCGAACCGCAGGATCTCGCCTACGTGCTCGATAATCTCGGCGACCTCGTCGTGAAAGAAGTCCACGGTTCCGGCGGCTACGGCATGCTGATCGGTCCCGCAGCAACCAAGGCGACCATCGAGGCGTTCCGCGACAAGCTAAAACGCGAGCCGGAAGGTTTTATCGCGCAACCGACGCTGGCGCTTTCGACCTGCCCGACTTGCACGGAAAGCGGGCTCGCCCCGCGTCATGTGGACTTGCGCCCGTTCGTGCTGACGGGCCGCGACCGCGTCACCGTGGTGCCGGGCGGCCTGACCCGCGTGGCGCTGACGGAAGGTTCGCTCGTGGTGAATTCCAGTCAGGGCGGCGGCACCAAGGATACGTGGGTGCTGGATGAGTGAAGGTATGCGGCCATTTCAGCGTCATTGCGAGCGAAGCGAAGCAATCCAGTTTTCAAATGGGTGGCTGGATTGCTTCGTCGCTAATGCTCCTCGCAATGACGGGTAACGCCCATGCTCTCCCGCACCGCTGAAAACCTCTACTGGCTGGCGCGTTACGTCGAGCGCGCGGAGTATATCGCGCGGACCATCGATGCGACCTTGCGCGTCACGGCGCTGCCTACCGCCTATGTCGGCAAGACCAACGAATGGGATTCGGCAGTGCAGACCGCCGGTGTCGGCGCCGGCTTCTATGCCTGCCATGAGACTGCCGACGAGCAGAGCGTGGTGGAGTACCTGTCGTTCTCCCCGAACAACCCTTCCTCGATCCGCAACTGCATCGAGAACGCACGGCTGAATTCCCGCTCGGTCCGCACCGCGCTCACCAGCGAGATGTGGGACACCATCAACAGCGCCTGGATCGAGCTGCAGGAGGTCTGGGGCAAGGGCACCGCGACGCGCGAGGAACTGACGAAATTCCTGCGCTTCGTGCAGGAGATTTCGCTGCGGTTCGACGGCTCGGCCTACCGCACCATGCTGCGCAACGACGCCTACTGGTTCTCGCGGCTCGTCCTGCATCTGGAGCGCGCCGACAACACCGCGCGCATCCTCGACGTGAAGTACCACATGTTGCTGCCCGAGGAGGAGCACGTCGGCGGCCCGCTCGATTACTACCAGTGGACCTCGATCCTGCGCTCGGTCTCCGCGCTGACCGCCTATCACTGGGTCTACCGCGAAACGCTGAAACCCTGGCTGATCGCGGACCTTCTCATCCTCAACGACACGCTGCCGCGCTCGCTCGCGAGTTGCTATGGCAACCTCGTGCGCAATCTCGATCAGATCGGCGTCGCCTACAGCCGTCAGGGTCCGGCGCAACGGCACGCGCGCGGCATCCGCAATCGCCTCGACCACAGCAGGATGGATGACATCTTCCAGCGCGGCCTGCATGAATTCATCCAGGAATTCATTGCTGACAATGCACGGTTGGGAGAGATCATCGCGCGGCAGTATCTGATATGATAGGCCGCGCAGGTATGCCAGCAACTCGTCATGGCCGGGCTCGTCCCGGCCATCCACTTCTTGCCCGGTCGACACGACAGAACGAAGAAAGAAGACGTGGAT
>JBQCIZ010000618.1:0-7362 GCA_051953235.1 Nitrobacter sp.
GGAAGTCCAGCGGCTTCAGCGACGGCACGTCGCCGTCGCGCGTCCGGTAGGTTTTGGAGACGCCGGAAATCGCAATTCCCGACGTTCCGGTGGCCGCGCTGTCGGACACGACCCGAAGGTGCGCGCCCGGCTGGCTGACCGTCGTTCTCGCTGCTGCGCTCATATCCGCTTTACTTCGGCAAGTAATCGTTGGTGTAGAAGGCCTTCGGATTGTCCTTGGCCTTGGCTTCGAGTCCGCCGTATTCGACCATCAGGTTGACGCTGTCGGTCATGTTCTGATCGGTGACCTGGAACGGTCGCTTGTCCTTGGTTTCCGGCGTCCGGTACAGCGGGATCGTCAGTTCGAAGCCCTGCGTCAGCGTGCCGATCTTGCCGCCCTTCGGATTGGCGTCGAGGATCGACTGCGCTGCTGCCTTCGGATCCTTCTCCGCCGCCTCGACGGCCTTGGTGGTTGCCGACATGAACCGCTTCACCAGATCGGCATGCGATTTCACGTAGTCGGTGTTGGCGACGATGCCGGACGAGACCATGTTGATGCCGTAGTCGGCGAACTTGATCGGATAGACGTCCTTGCCGGTCGCGTCCTTGATCTTCATGGACTGGTCCATGACGTAGCCGAGCAGCAGGTCGGCCTGCCCGTTGATGACGGCGTTCAGCTTGGTCTGGCCGTCGCCGGCGACCGTCTTGAAATCGGATTCCTTCAGGCCGGTTTTCTTGAGGAACAGCGGCCAGATCTGCGTCATGGAATCGGCCGGCGTGATCGCCACCGTCTTGCCTTTGATGTCTTCCGGCTTGCGGATGTTCTTCTCGGCGAGTCCCATTACCGACATCGGGCTGGTCTGCAGCAGCACGCCGGTCGCGATGATCGGCGCGCCCTTGATCGCGGCGCGCATCATGGTCGGCACGTCGACATAACCGAAATCGGCGGTCTTGGCCGCCACCGCCTGCGTGGTCGCCGCCGAGCCGCGGCCTTCCTGGATTTCGAGGTCGATGCCTTCGGCGGCGTAGATGCCCTTGGCCTTGCCGTAATAGAACGGCGCGTGCTCGCCATAGACGTACCAGTTGAGCATCAGCACCACCTTGTCGGCAGCTGCCGCCGGAGCCGACACCGCGAGCATGGCCCAGGCCAGCACCGCGGAAAACGCCGTCATCAATCGCAACATACTCTCCTCCCGGGTTATCGCTATCGCAGCTGTTCTGCGGCTGCTGTCAGGTTTCAAAAATTCAGGCCGCAATAATCAGGTCTTCGCGCTGGCTGACGTGCCAGGGGATCACCAGGCGCTCGATGCGATCGACCACCCAGAACAGGATGACACCGAGCAGCGCCAGAATGACCAGTGCCGCGAACATGGTCGGCAGATCGAACGTGCCGATCGAGCGCTGCATCACGTAGCCGATGCCAGAATTGGAGCCGACGAACTCGCCGACCACGGCGCCGACCACGGCGAGCGTCACCGACACTTTCAGGCCGGAAAAGATCGCCGGCATCGCATGCGGCAGGTTGACTGCGCAGAACACCTGGAAGCGGCTGCCCTTCATGGCGCGGGCGAGGTCGACCATGTCCGGATCGACCGACTTGAAACCCTGCACGGCCGACACCACCACCGGGAAAAACCCGAGCAGGAACGCCGAGATCACTTTCGGAATGATGCCGAAGCCGAACCAGACCACGAATAGCGGCGCGATTGCGATCTTCGGCACCGACTGCGAGAACACCAGCAGCGGATAGATATAGCTCTCGACCGTCTTCGATCCCGCGATCAGCATCGCCACCGGAATGCCGAACAGTGCCGACAGCAGGAAGCCGTAGACGGTCGCATAGGTCGTCGGCCACGACTGCGCCAGCAATTCGGGCCAATCGTGCCAGAGCACCGCCACGACATCGGCGGGCGCCGGGATCTGATACTGGGGAATGTGGAAGATGCGGATCGTGAGATCCCACGCGACGACGATGAAGATCAGAAACAGGAACGGCCTGATCCACACCGCGTTCAGCATCCTGGATAGCGCCGTCGGACTGTGAACCTCTGCCACGCGTTTCTCTCCCGAACCCGTTCCCAAAAACAATTAACCCGTTGGATAAATACTATCCATCATTTTCCCTATGTCAAACCGGCGAAAATCCAGGGTTTTCAACAGTGTTCAGGCTGCGGGAGATGCCAGGGCCCGCAGGGATTTCGGCGCTTTCTCGAACAGGGCGGCGGATTTTCCGGTCAGCGCGGCGAGCACGAGTGCGACCATATGCGCAAGCCGTTCATCCTTCGCGGATTTCTTCAGGAGATCGCGGCCGAAGATCACGCTGAGCGTCGCGCTGTTCGACAGGTAGAAGAAGCCGAGCGCCGCAATCGAGATGTAAAGCTGCACCGGGTCCACCGAGACCTTGAAGTCGCCGCGCGCGACACCGCGCGTCACCACGGTCCGGATCATCTCGACAAACGGCGAGTGCATCGACTTGACCTTGGTCGAGCGCTTCAGATGGCGCGCCCGAGCCAGATTCTCGGTATTGAGCAGCGCCAGAAATTCCGGGTTGCGGATGAAATAGTTCCAGGTGAATTCGATCAGCCGCTCGATCGCCTCGGGCGGATCGAGATGTTCCAGATCGAGCGTACGCTCCTCGGCCCGGATCTTCTCGTAGGCACCCTCGAGAACGGCGAGATAGAGGTCTTCCTTGTTGCCGACGTGATAGTAGAGCATGCGCTTGTTGGCGCCCGCCTCGGCGGCGATGCGGTCGACCCGCGCGCCGCCGATGCCGTGGGCTGCGAATTCCTGCTTCGCGGCCTCGAGGATACGCAGCCGCATCCCTTCCGGGTCGCGCTGCCATTTCAGGGCTCGTTTTGCCTTCGCCAATTCGCTTGACCTGTCGCTTCGATGGCCTGACGGCCGGCATGCACCGTGCACGTATAACGCCGCCGATGTAGCACGTGGCTCGCTGTTTGAGAACAAACCGCGGGCTTATGTTGACGCCCGGACCTCGAATGGCCTTTTGCAGGCGATCCCGCTATGACGAGCGGCCTCGTTCCGGATTACCGCATTGCCCGCCATCATCACCGATCCCTGGTTTTATTGCGCCGCCGTTCCAGCCGTGATCATCCTCGGCCTGTCCAAGGGCGGCTTCTCCGGCGTCGGCACGGCGGCGACGCCCCTGCTCGCGCTTTATCTGCCGCCGCTCGAAGCCGCAGCGCTGCTGCTGCCGGTGCTGATCAGCCAGGATATGATCTCGATCTACGTCTATCGCCGCGACTGGGACGCGCGAAATCTGAAGGTCATGCTGCCCGGTGCGCTGGCCGGCATGGGGCTGGCGTGGCTGGTCGCCTCGTTCATCTCCAACAACGCCATTCGCCTGATGGTCGGCGTGATCGGCGTGGCTTTCGTCGCCAGCGTTTGGTTGCGGCGCGCCGACATGACGCCGAAAACCATGGGCGTCGCCGGTGGCGTGTTCTGGGGCGGCGTATCCGGGTTCACATCCTTCATGACCCAGGGCGGCGGCCCTCCGTTCCAGGTCTATGTCCTGCCGCAGCGGCTGCCGAAACTGGTACTGGTCGGCACCACCACGCTGTTCTTCGCTGTCATCAACGCCATGAAGATCGTGCCCTACTTCATGCTCGGGCAATTCACATCAGCCAATCTTCTGACATCGATCGCGCTGCTGCCGGTCGCCATCGCCGCGAATATGACCGGCGTCTGGCTGGTCCGGCGCACGCCGACCGGGCTGTTCTACCAAATCGCCTACGCGCTGCTTCTGGTAATTTCAGTGGTGTTGCTGTGGCAGGGATTTTCGGGCCTGCTGCATCGATAATTCATGCCGGCCGCGGCGAGCGCTCGATCAACAACGTCGGAACCCCGCAAGTGCCGCTGCGCACGGTCATCACCCGCGTGCCCGGTTTTCGCCCGGTGCGGACTTCGGATACGTCGATGCCGGCGGACAACAGCCGCTCGCGCGTCGTGTCCGCATTCTCGACCCGCCAGCACAACCCGCGCAGGCGATCGCGCGCGGGATCGAGGCTGCTGCCCGGATGATGCGCGACCTCGACAATGAGATCGCCGCAGCGGAAGAACATCAGGCGGCCCCAGTCAGGATGTGAGCGATCCAGCGCCATGTCGAGGCCGAGCCGCGCGCCATACAGCGCCGCCGCGCGGTCGGGATCACCGGTCGAGACCACCATGTGATCCATCGCGGTGATCGGCGCCGCTTCCGTCGCGGTCGAAACCGGACGCTCCATCGTCCGTTCGAGAAAAAACAGGCGGACGCCGCGGGTCGCTTCGGTCTCGGTGCGCGTGCGCTTCCATTGCAGCGTCGCGCCCGAACCGATGTCACGGCTCTGCGCCTCGCCGACGGGTGACGGCTTGAGCGCCAGCCGCTCCAGCCGGCGATGCATCCGTTCGATATCGCCGGTGCGGAAACAGATACTGGCGAGCCCCTCGCCCTGCGTATCGAACACCGCGCGGATGCGCGCCGCCGATTCCGTCTCTGCGTTCGGCGCCATCAGCTCCAACGTCGTGTTGTCGAGAGTGAACAGCGCGGTCGCAACACCATCGGCCTCGGCCCGCCACGCCGGCGCGCGCGCGAACAGAGATTGGTAAGCCGCGATACCGGCTTCGATGTCGCGCAGCACGACGACCGCATGGTCGAGCCCAACGATCATGGAAAGAGTCCCCGCGTGGTCTTGGCCGCGCGGACCTTCTCGACGCCGAGCGCCATAGCTGCGGTCCGATGCGAGATGTTGTCCTTCTTGGCGCGGCCGACCATCTGGTCGAAGGCGCGGTCGAGGATGTGGTACTCGCGGCGCGTGACCTCCTCCTCTTCCCAGAACAGTTGCTGCAGGTCCTGCACCCACTCGAAATAGCTGACCACGACGCCGCCGGAATTGCAGAGAATGTCGGGGATCAGGAAAATCTCGCGCTGGCGTTTCTCCAGGACGAGGTCGGCTTCGGGCGTGGTTGGACCGTTGGCGCCCTCGGCCAGTACGCGGCATTTCAGGTTTTCGGCAACGTGCGCATCGATCACGCGCTCCATGGCGGCCGGAACCAGCACGTCGCACGGCAATGTGAGGATCGCGGCCGGATCATAGTGAAGCTCGTTTGAATATCCGGCGATGCTGCCATGCGTGCTGGCGTGGCGCATCAACCCGGGAATATCGAGGCCTTTCCCGTCATGGAGCGCGCCGGTGTGATCGCTGACCGCGATCACCTTGACGCCGTAGTTGTGCAACTCGAGCGCGGCGTAAGAGCCGACATTGCCGAACCCCTGCACCACGGCGGTCGCGCCGTTGAGCGCGATGCCGAGATCCGTCATCACGCGCCGCGCAAGATAGGCGACGCCGCGGCCGGTGGCTTCGCGGCGGCCGAGCGTACCGCCGGAGGAGACCGGTTTTCCTGTGACGATCTCAGTGACGGTGCGGCCCTGATACATGGAATACGTATCCATGAACCACGCCATCACCTGCTCGTTGGTGCCCATGTCCGGCGCCATCACGTCGGTGTGCGGACCGACGAACGGGATCATCTCCTGCATGTATCGGCGCGACAGCCCTTCGAGCTCGCGTTTCGAGACCGAACCCGGATCGACCCGGATGCCGCCCTTGGCGCCGCCATAGGGTAATCCAGCGAGCGCGCACTTCCAACTCATCCAGATCGCAAGCGCCGCCACCTCGCCGAGATCGACGCTCGGCGCAAAGCGCGTGCCGCCCTTGGTCGGACCGAGTGTCAGGTGATGCTGCACGCGATAGCCTTCGAACACCGCGATCGAGCCGTCGTCCCGATGGATCGGACAGGACACCGTGATGGCGCGCTTCGGCATCAGGATGCGATCGCGCTCGTCCGTCGGGATCGAGAGGTGATCGGCGATGACCCCGAATTGCCGAACCGCCATATCGAATACCGGACCGGAATAGACCGTCATCGTTTCCTCCCTCGTGAACCCGTTTCAGGAACCTTCGGCGTGCTCAGACGATTGACTGCGTAGCCGCGCTTCGACGGCATCGATTTCAGCTATTGTTGTGCCTTATCGTTGCAGACACTATATCGTTATGCAGCCCAAATGATGACGCTTCAGTTAGAGCCGGCCTCATAGAGGTGTCAACGCCGAACCCTTCGCGCCCACCGCCGATTGCAATACGATCGATAAACGCCACGGATCGTTCAATGGAAGCCCTGTTTATCGGACAAACCTACATCGACGTCACCTTCATCACCGATCACATGCCGACCGGTGACGAGAAGCATGTTGCGTCCGCCTACGCCGTCTCGTTCGGCGGCAACGCGGTCACCGCGGCATTCTGCTGCGCCAAGCTCGGCATCGTGCCCGATCTGATGGCGACCGTTGCCAACGACTGGCTCGGCCGGATGTTTCAGGACATGACGGCCAAGTATGGCATCTCCGTGCACCCGCGAAAGGTGCAGACGTCGTCGCTGTCCTTCATCATGCCGAAAGACGGCAAGCGCGCGATCGTGCGCTGCCGCGACGACGAACACATTCATCCGTTTCCGATCCTCAATCTCGGCGGTTGCCGCGCGCTGCACATCGATGGGCACCAGCCGGACGCTGCCATTCACTACGCAAAACTGTGCCGCGAGGCTGGTATCCTGACCTCGCTCGACGGCGGTGGCTTGCGATCGAACACGCACGAGGTGCTGCAGTTTATCGATGTCGCGATCGTTGCCGAACGGCTGTGCGAACAGATGGAGATGCAGCCCGGAGCGATGCTCGATTATCTCAAGAGCCGCGGCTGCCGTGTCGGCGGCGTCACCATGGGCGAGCGCGGCCTGCTCTGGTACGACGAGACCGGCGCCATCCATGCGCTGCCCGCGCTCGGCATCGCGCGCGACCGCGTCATCGACACCAACGGCGCCGGCGATGTCTTTCATGGCGCCTACGTCTATTCCTATCTGAGCAATCCCGCCCTGAGCTGGGCGGAGCACTTCAACTTCGCGCGCGCGGCGTCGACCTACAAGATCCAGCGGCTCGGCAACGAGGCCGGCCTGCCGACGCTGACGGACATCGCCGGCGTACGGCGCGAGTTCGAAACCGCGATCTGACCGCACCGGAGCATCATCCGCATGGGCCGCGTCCTGGTTGCCGGAAGCATAAACATGGACGTGGTGGCGAAGGCCGGCCGTCATCCCCGGATTGGCGAGACCGTGGCGGGCAACGAAGTGCTGTTTCTTCCCGGCGGCAAGGGCGCGAACCAGGCCATCGCCGCGTCGAAGCTCGGCGCGCCGACAAGCCTGATCGGTTGCATTGGCCAGGATGCGTTTGGCCGCGATCTCCGCGCTTTCCTCGCCGCGACAAACCTCGATCTCAAGTTCTTGCGCGACACGGCGGATGCGCCGACCGGCACGGCCATCATCACCGTTGCCGATGGC
>JBQCIZ010000619.1:0-5362 GCA_051953235.1 Nitrobacter sp.
GACTGCCTACTATCAAGCCGGCGTCAACAATCTCGCCGTCCCCGGCACCTTTGGCTATGGCACGAGCGACTATGGTGGAACGAACATTCCCGATATCGTCGCTCGGCTTCGTGTCGATCAGGCCTGGGGCATATTTCAGGCATCGGCGGCCGCGCACAACAACCACGCTGCGTATTATGGCGGAGGCGGCGAATCCAGCGGGCATCCGGATGACGCGTGGGGATGGGCTGGCCAGTTGGGCTTGTCCATCAAAAACATCCCGACGGGACCCGGTGACAAGATCAATGTCGAAGCCGTGTATACCAACGGTGCGACCCGCTACAATATTCAGGATTTGGCCACCGCAGCCGGAGCCGCAACGGTCTATGGCCATAGCAGTATAGCGTATCAGAGCGTTGGGTTCGGATTTGCTCCTGACACGGTGTTCGGGCTCGGCGGGTCCCAGCAACTGGTCCAGACCTGGGGCATGCGCGGCGCCTATACCCACAACTGGAATCCTGTCTGGGACTCCAGCATTTACGGCGCATATGCCGCAATCAGCTACACCGATACAGCCAAGAGCTTGATGTGCGGTGGGGGCGGTACGGTTCTGGTTCGCCTCTCGGCCGGTTCCACCTGCAATCCCGACTACAGCATCGCGGAGCTAGGTTTCATCACGCGCTGGACACCCGTCAAGAACCTGGTCTTCTCCGCTGATTTCACCTGGATCCATCTGGATCAGAAGTACGCGGGCCTTTTCGATGCCGGCAGCACGGCCCTCGGCCAACCGGCGACCAACTATGAGCTGAGGAATCAAGATACTTTTCTCGTCTTGCTTCGCGCACAGCGTAACTGGTAGTTCGGCCTCCCTCGCGTTTCTCGGCTTCCCGCTGCATCTCGCGGGGCAAGCCGTCCATCCGCTCGAACGAAGCCGTGGCTCCGCATTGCGCCTTCAGACATCCCGTGACGCTCGGCTCACGATGAACTCTCTCGCCGCCGCCGCAATGCGCTGCGCTTCGAGCCCGATTTCGCGCAATTGTCCCGTCGGCGACGCGATCTGGCCGCAGAAGTAAAGTCCCGGTTCAGCCGTCGGCCGTCCCGTCACCAGCGGCTGGCCCTGTCCATCAAGCACGCCTTCGGCATTCGGCAGCAGCGGCCGCAAATCCGGCCGGAAGCCGGTGGCGAGAATAACGCGGTCGAAACTTTCAGCGCCCGACGCCACAAACCGGACGCCGTCGGCCGTGAAGCGCGCGATGGCGCCGCGCACCTTGATCGTGCCGTCCCTGATCTTCGCGAGCGTGCCGACATCGAGCAGCGGCACCCGCCTATCCTCCTCGATCATCCGGCGCGGCCCCTTGGCCGCACGCTGCAGCCCGAGTTTCTCGATCGAGCCCACCGCAAGGCGGATCATCGGCGCGTTGATGAAATCAGCAAATCTCGCCGGCAGGTGCCGCTGCGCGATGGCCCAGGTCAGGATCGGAAGACCCAGCAGATCGCGTGGCAGAATCTGCACGGGACCGCGAACCGACAGGGTAACATCGATGCCGGCATTGGCGAGATCGAGCGCGATCTCGCCGCCGGAGTTGCCGAATCCGATCACCAGCACGCGCTTGTCGCTGTAGCGCGCCGGATTGCGATACGCGCTGCTGTGAATGATTTCACCGCTGAATGCCGCCATGTCCGGCCACGCCGGACGATAAGGACAATCGGCCCATCCCGTCGCCATCACAACGACCGGCGCCGCGATCTTCGCTACGGCATTATCGACATGCCACAATGCTCCCTCGCGCCGGACAGTCCGCACCTCGCAATCGAGGAGCGGCTTCTGCGCGAAATGCGCGGCGTAGGATTCCAGATAATCGACGAAGTGGGCACGGGACGGATAGCGCCCGAATGATTTCGGCATCGCCATTCCGGGAAGGCTGGAATGCCCGCGATCGGTATGCAGATGGAGCCGGTCATAGTGGCACCGCCACACCGCGCCGACAGCCGACGCCTTTTCCAGAATAATGGACTTCAGCCCGAGGGCGCCGAGGCTCGCCGCGCAAGCAAGCCCCGCAGGCCCGGCGCCAACGATGACCGCATCGGGATTACCCATGATCTTGAGCCCATGATCGGGGTTTTGCGCGCATGTTTGCGAATGGCGATCCCGGGAAGACTCGAACTTCCGACCTACGGTTTAGGAAACCGTCGCTCTATCCGGCTGAGCTACGGGACCGGATGCCGCTGCGTGGCACAGGCAAGCTCATACCAGAGCAAGGCCACCATCGCTACCCCTGCCCCGCGCCGCGAACCGCATCCGCGGTGAGGCTCGGCGAGCCTTTGCCATTTGCTTCCGTCTGCCGGATCAGTGCCACGATGCGGCGCGACAACGACGCCTTCAACCCGTGACGATCCGCCAGGCTGACGATCACGCCTTGGAGATAATCGATCTCGGTGCGGCGGCGACGTTGCAGATCCTCCCACATCGATGAACGGGCCTGCGGATCGATCTGCATCATCCGGCCCAACAGGAGGCGGAACACACCATCCGGCAAGCGCAGCAGATGGGGCGTCAGCCACATCGGCAACGGTGTCGTCGGAACAGGCGTGATGCCTTCCGCGCCGATCACCGCGAGTGCCTCCGCCATCTGGTCCGCCAGCAGTCTGCGCCATGGCCGTTGCGCCAACTGCTCCCGCAACGGCAATCCCGACAGCGCATTGAGCGCGTTGTTGAGGTTGACGACCAGCTTGCCCCACTGCACGCCAGCGATGTCATCGGTCGCGCGCATGGCGAGACCATCCACCGACAGTCGCGCGGCCGTATCGGCATCGTCTTGTTCGACAAGTATATCGCCCGACGTCGCGCGATGGAATTTTGCGCCCTCGAGCGCGATCACATTGAACGGCACCATGCCGGCCAGCACCTTGCGGCCCGGCAAGGCCTGCCGCAACACATCGGCGTTGCCGACGCCGTTCTGCAAACTGACGATCGTTGCTGCGGGACGAGCGTGCTGCGCGATGAGGCCCGCTATCTCGGCGGTATCCGCGCTTTTCACCGTGACGAGGATGATATCGGCGTCACCGAGAATGCCCGGCTCCGCCGACAACGTCACCGATGCCGCATCGAGATGCCGCGACGAACCTTCAAAGCTCGTGACGGTGAGACCGTGGGTCTCGATCTCCGCGATGATGCGCGGCCGCGCCAGAAATGACACATGATGCCCGCCGGCAGCCAGCATGCCGCCGACGAAACATCCAATACTACCGGCGCCGGCGATGCAGACCGATTGCTGGGCCACCGTCATTCATCCCGCAGTCATTTTCGTTTCGATAGCAGAGTGGCGGCGCGATGCCTATGGCCCGTGCGACGCGCCTTGTGACCGTCATACGGTGACGTTATCTTTCGCCATGGGCGGGTGCATGACAGGAGAGAATCATGGGTTTGCTTGATGTCCTCAACGGTATGCAGAACGGGCCGCGCGGCCCCAGCGATCCCAATGCAAAGAGCAGCGGCGGCATGTCGCCGATGACCATGGCGATCCTGGCCGTGCTTGGCTACAAGGCCTTGAAACACTTCACCGGCGGTTCATCGGGCGCCAGCCCGTCCGCGCAGCCTGCCCCTGCGCCCGGCGGAACGGTGACTGCCGGTGCCCCAGGCGGCGGCCTCGGCGATCTCCTGAAGGGCGGCCTTGGCGGCCTGCTGGCAGGCGGCGCCGCCGGCAGCGTGCTGAGCGGCGGCCTTGGCGATCTGCTCAATCAGCTTCGGCAGAGCGGCCACGGCGACACCGCGAACTCCTGGGTCGGCAACGGACCGAACAAGCAGATCGCACCGGGCGATCTCGCCAATGCGCTTGGCGCCGACCAGATCAACTCCCTGACGTCGCAGACCGGCCTGTCGCGGGACGAATTGCTGGCCGGCCTGAGCCAGCACCTGCCCCAGATTATCAATCATCTGACGCCCGACGGACGAATGCCGACCGAGAGCGAGCTGTCGAGGCTGATCTAGCGAACCAGGATCTTCCGCGAGACCTCGCTGGTCTCGCGGCGAGTTCGGACGTCACGGATATTGTCGAGAAAGGACTTTCGTCATGAGCGGCATTCTCTGGATCATCATCGTCGGCTTCGTCGCGGGCATCATCGCGCGCATCCTGTCGCCGGGCCCGAATAATCCGAGCGGATTCATCCTCACCACGATCCTCGGTATCGCCGGCGCGTTTCTGGCCACCTTTATTGGACAGGCCATCGGCCACTATGGTCCCGATCAGGGCGCCGGCTTCATCACCGCAACGATCGGCGCGCTGGTGGTTCTGTTCATCTGGAACAGGCTGGTGGCAGCCCGCGTGATCTCCGACCCCGGATCGAAATAACGCGAAAGGCCCCGGATCATGTCCGGGGCCTTTTCATTTGGGCAGACCCTCAAAGGTCCTCACAAGGTCAGATGCATTCCCGCATCCATGCGAACGACCTCTCCTGTCATGTTGCCCGACGGTGGCGTGGCGAGGAAACACACGAGCTGCGCGATATCGTCCGCCGTTGATGCGCGCTTGAGCGCAACCTTCGCAACCACGCTGTCGCGCACCTTCGCGGCCTCCGCGGCTCCACGGCCCTTGGTGAACCATGGCGTATCGATATAGCCGGGGCACACGGTATTCACGCGGATCAGCGGCGCAAGCGCGCGCGCCAGCGACAATGTCATTGTATTCAGCGCGCCCTTGCTCGCCGCATAGGCGATCGACGATCCTCCGCCGCTGATGCCTGCGACCGACGAGGTATTGACCACGGCCGACGCCCGGCCCAATGCCTTGGCGCTCGCCTCCAGCAGCGAACGCGCGGCGCGCACCATCTGATAGGGGCCGATGGTATTGACCGCGTAGATGCGCTGGAAGTCTTCGGCCGACAATCCATCGAGATCGCCGTGTGGCACATGCTTGGTGGTGCCTGCATTGTTGATCAGCGCGTCGACGCGGCCCCATGGGGCCGCGGCCGCAACGATCTTCCGGCAGTCTTCGTCGCGCGCGACATCGCCCTGCACCACGACGATCTCGCCGCCGGCCTTGCGGCAAAGATCGGCGGTTTCCTCGGCTTCCTTCTTGCTCGATGCGTAGTTGATGACGATGCGCGCACCGCCCTTCGCCAAGATGGCGGCTGTTGCCGCGCCGAGGCCGGACGCCGAGCCCGTAACAATGACGCACATTCCATCCCTGGACATTTATTCTTCCTTCTTGTCATTCGGTTGCCGACGCGCCGTTACCATATCGTCAGGCTGTCGTCGGGCAAGTTGCTGAAAGTCCGTTGCGCGGAATAAATCATTCCAGGAGGGACGGCAATCCGCGCATGAGCCGTCCGCAGGCGGCCCTGCGGACATCAATGCTTGTCAGGGCAGGCGCTTTTCCCCATCATG
>JBQCIZ010000620.1:0-2727 GCA_051953235.1 Nitrobacter sp.
AGCCACCGCCGCGGCATCGGCATCCAGTTGCTGCAGCGTTTGATCGCCGAATGCGAGGCGCGCGGCTATCGCCAGATGATCGCTGTGATCGGAGACTCCGCCAATGCAGGCTCGATCGGCGTGCACACCCGCGCCGGATTCCAGATGATCGGTACCCACCCCTCGGTCGGTCTCAAGTTCGGGCGCTGGCTCGACACGGTGATGATGCAGCTCGCGCTCGGCGAAGGCGATACGACGATTCCTTCCGATACGGCCTGACATTTTCCGTCATTCCGGGGCGACGCGAAGCGTCGAACCCGGAATCCATAGCCGTCGCTGTGAGTCTAGATTCCGGGTCTGCACCATCCGCGCGAATGCGATGCGTTCGTCGCGTCGGCGCATCCCAGAATGACGGCGCGGGGAAGTGGTGCGCCCGCTTGCGCACTTGCATCCGCGCGACGATAGTGCGCGCCTGACAAGCAGACACATAAAGGAGAAACGGCATGGGACGGCTCGACGGCAAGGTGGCGGTGATCACCGGTGCAACCAGCGGCATCGGTCTGCGGACGGCGGAAATCTTCGTCGACGAAGGCGCGAAGGTGGTGATCGCGGGCCGCCGCGCGAGCGAAGGCGAGGCGCTGGCGAAGAAACTCGGCGCCGCCTGTGTCTTTCGTCAGACCGACGTGACCCAGGAGGACCAGATGCGAGCGCTGATCGGCACGGCGACCGACAAGTTCGGCCGGCTCGACTGCATCTTTAACAACGCCGGCGGCCCGGCGCAGACTGGCGGCATCGAAGGCCTCGAGGTCGATCGCTTCGATCAGGCGATGGCGACGCTGGTGCGCAGCGTCATGCTCGGCATGAAGCACGCCGCGCCGATCATGAAGAAGCAGGGCTCGGGCAGCATCATCAACAACGGCAGCATCGCCGGCCATCTCGGTGGCTATTCGACCTCGGTGGTCTACGGCGCTGCCAAGGCTGCGGTGATTCATCTGACCAAGTGCGTGGCGATGGAGCTCGGCGAGTCCGGCGTGCGCGTCAACAGCATCTCGCCCGGCGCGATCGCCACCGGCATTTTCGCCAAGGCGCTCGGCGTCGAGACCGGCGCGGCGGACCAGAAGGCCGCCGGAATGCGCGAGGTGTTCAAGACGGCGCAGCCGATTCCGCGTGCAGGCATCCCTGACGACATCGCGCATGCCGCCGTGTTCCTCGCGAGCGATCAGGCCTCCTTCATCAACGGTAGCGATCTCGTGATCGATGGCGGCGTGATCGGTGGCCGCAACTGGACCCAGCAGCAGCAGGGTTACGTGCAACTGCGCAAGATGTTCGGCCAGACTGTGGAGTGAGGCGCTATCTCAGATCGCGCAATGGGCGAAATAAACCGGCGCTGCGATCCGGCCGCCCGCGAACGGCGCGCCGGATCGGGCGGCATCGGCCGTGACATTGACATTCGCGATGCGGCCGTGCGCGCGCAGGAAATCGCGCCCCGTCGCGGTCAACCGCACCATCGTCTCGCGTCCGCGCTCGTGTTCGCGAACGGCGAAGCCGCGGTCCATCGCGTCCTCCCACACGGTGAGGCGCGGGCACGACGTGCGCCAGACGTCGATCACCTCGGCGTGCGATCGCGGTTCGCGCTCGATCCATTCCAGGAGATCGAGGATGAGCGGATCGAGATCGTTTTGCATCAGAAATATCCTTCTTATTGTCATTGCGAGGAGCGAAGCGACGAAGCAATCCAGTTCCGGGTAGCTTGCTGGATTGCTTCGCTCAGCGAAAAATCGGCAAGGGCCAATTTTGTCGCGAGCTCGCAATGACGAGTCAGATCGGCTTCAGCGTCACCCGCAAGCCGTCCTTCGGCTTCGGGATCGGCCACATCTGCCAGCCCGGCTTGTAGTCCGGCTCCAGCGAGACTTCGAGGTTCTGCAGAAAGTGCCGCGCAAAACATTTCGCCTGCATGTTGGCGAAGTGCAGGCCGAGACACATGTGCGCGCCGCCGCCGAACGGCACCCAGGCGAAGCGGTGGCGGTTGCGCGTCGCCTCGTCGGTGAAGCGCAGCGGATCGAAGCGATCCGGCTCCGGCCAGATGTCGGGCATGTGGTGAGTATAGAGCGGATTGATGCCGACCAGCGTGCCGGCCGGAATGTCGTAGCCGCCGAACGAGAAACTGCGCGTCGCCCGGCGCGGGATCGACGGCACCGGCGGCCGCAGCCGCATCGCCTCCTTGAACGCCATTCCGGTGAGCGGCATCGCCTCGAGCCTGTCATACGGGATGGCTTCATGGGTACCGAGCTTCAGCGCGGCGACCTCGTCGCGCAGTTTGTTCTGCCACTCGGGGTTGGCGGCGAGCTCCGCGACGAAGGAGGTCAGCGACGACGTCAGCGTGTCGTGCGCCGCCATCATCAGGAAACTCATGTGATCGACGATGTCCTGCGTCGAGAGCAGCGCGCCGTTCTCGTGGGTGGCGCGGCAGAGCTGCGAGAACAGGTCGTTGCCGTCTTTGTCGCGGCGGAGTGGAATCTGTTCGGAGAAATACGCCACGATACGTTCGCGTCCCCTGACGCCGCGCGCCATCGGCGTGCCGGGCCATGGCGAGCGGATCGGCGTCACCGATGCTGCGACCATGTCGATGAAGGCGGCGGTGATCTCCTCGACCTCGGGGCCGATGCCGTCGCCAAGAAACGAGGTGGCGGCGAGATCGAGCGTGAGCTGCTTCATCGCCGGATAGAACAGCATCGGCTCCGGCTGCTG
>JBQCIZ010000621.1:0-6999 GCA_051953235.1 Nitrobacter sp.
TGCTTCACGCGCTCGCTCGCGACGGCGTAAACCAGCCGCTTGCGCGTGTCGTCGCAGGTCACCAGCACCTCGCGCGCGACAGTGCCGTTGGAAAACGTCACGATCCGCGCATCGCCATCGAGCCTGGCGTCGAGCAGAAAGCCGGGCGCGACGCGGCGATGCACGGCGCCAAAGTCGCGGATGGCGTCCCAGACATCATCCGCACGCGCGTCCAGCGCGATCTCCTTGTAGATGGAAGCCATTGGTGTCTCCATTGATCCTGTGTTGTCGATTTTCGAGACCGCTAGGTGCAGACCGCCTCGACGTTGTTGCCGTCGGGATCGATCAAGAACGCCGCATAGTAGGTCGGGCTGTAGTCGGCACGCGGTCCTGCGCCGCCATTGTCACGGCCACCGGCTTTCAGCCCTTCGGCGTGAAAACGTTTGACCGCGGCATGGTCGGACGCGCGGAACGCGATGTGCGCGCCGGGGCCGCCACTTCTCTTCGTGACATAGAGCCACAACGCCGGCTCGCCGGGTGGGCCGAATCCCGCACCGCTGTCGTCGCGGGAGCAGAGCACGTGACCGAGCGGTGCGAGCGCGGCGGTGTAGAAGCGCACGCTGGCATCGAGGTTTTTGACGTGAAGTCCGAGGTGGTCGTACATGGTGATCTCCCGTCGAGGCGCCCTTCACGGCGCGATCCGGAGACCACCCTAGTCAGAGGCGGGCAAGCCGTTCTTGGAAAATCTTGCGGTCGCCTTTTGACGCCTGACGGAAGCCGCGCGGGGATACACCGGCGGCGCGATGGAAGGTGCGGACGAAATTGGACAGGTCGCCGAACCCGACGTCGTAGGCGATATCGGTGATCGCGCGGTCGTGATCGGGCAGCAGCCGCGCTGCATGGCGCAGCCGCGAACGCACCAGATATTGGTGCGGGGTCACGCCAAGCACGTTCGAGAACAGCCGCAGGAAATGGAACGGGCTGAGGCCCGTTTCGCCGGCAGCATCGTCCAGTTCGATCGACATATGGGAATGCGCATCGATCCAGAGCGCAGCCCCAACAGCGCGGCGGCGATCGCGTGCGGTGGCCGATTGCGGTTGCCGGGTTCGTCCCGACACCGTTTCGACGAAACGGCTTGCAAAGAGGTGCCCGGCCTCGTCGAGCCCGATATCGCTGCGGCCGTCTCTCGCCGCCTGTGCCAGTTCGCCGATCACCATCAGGTCCGGCAGCGGCGGGACGCTGCCGCTCTGCCAGATGTCACGCCTGTCGCCGATGGTGTCGACGAGTTCAGGGCTCAGAAAGAACGACAGGCATTCGTCGCCGCAGACGTGATGCTCATGCGTACAGGTATATTCATCGCCCGGATGGCCGACGAGGATCGCGCCCGCGATCAGCTCATGATGGCGTCCGCGGGTATGGCAACCGAAGCTGCCCTTCCGCACGTAGGAGATCGAATGGCACCGATGCTGTTCGGCGAATGGAACGTCATCCGGTCCGGCTGTGCACCGGTAGTCGGACACGGAGATCGATCCGCGCTGCAAGAGAGGCGTTGCTGCCATCCAGCGATTTTAGCCCTGAAGCGGAGGCCGAGCAACGGGAAGCAGGACGTCGAACAGGGTCTGGCTGCTCTTGCCGGCCGCGCCATCGATCGACAGCAACCGCCGTTTGGAAATGCTGCCGCCATTCACTGACATCCTGTCGGTGTATCCTCCCGCCTCCAGCACGCGATGGCAGGGGACGACGAGCGGAAACGGATTTTGCGACAGCGCCTGTGCCACGGCGTGCGGTGCGCCCGGCGGCCTCAGACGGTCGGCGACCTCGTTGTAAGTCATGGTGTCGCCGCGCAGGATTGTGCGCGTGATGTCGTAGACTCTCCGGGCGAACGGCGACACGTTGCGAATGTCGAGCGTGACATCGGAAAAATCCGCCGGCTGACTGCGCAGCAAGGTAACGAGACCATCGATGACAAGGCCGATATCGGTCGGCGGCTCCAGCTCGCGGGCTTCCGGGACTTGCCGCAACAAAAGGCGCCGGGTTTCGATCTCGCGATCCGTCGCGAGTTGAATCGCGATGATGCCTGCGGGCCCCCATGCAAGGCCACACCGGCCGATCGGCGTATCGAAAACTGTGTACCCACGCCCCGTCATACTGGGACGATCATAGCATTGGTGTCCGCGGCTGCACTCGAAAAATACGCAGGCTATTGCAGCGCATTCTCTCCGCTTCGCGGCGCGATCTCGGCGCTTGCCCTCACGGTGCGCTTGACCGGTTCGCCGATCCGGCTAGCATGACCCAAATCGATGGGGATGGAGTCCCCCGATAACCGCCGCAAGGCTGATGACTCCTACCGGGCGCTTTCGCGTCGGTAGGAGCTCGTTCCTCCCTCCGTAGCGCCCGAGAAAGGGCGCGAATGACCAGGCTTCCGGAGTCGCTTTCGATCTCGCTGTGGATCGTCGGTGCCTGCTGGGCCGTGGCCGTAATCGCATACCTGACGGATTCCGAAATGGCTTCAGTGGCTCCTTTGATGGCCATCGGCGCGATTACGGGCATGGCCGAATGGCTGCTAAGGAGGCAAAAATAGTGAAGTGGACGCTTATTCTGGCTGTCGCGGCGGGTGGGTCGCTGGGATCTGTCGCGCGTTATCTCGTCGGCATTGGCTTCGGCCGGCTGCTGGGCCCGAAGTTTCCGTGGGGGACGCTGTTCATCAACATTACGGGATCGTTGCTGATCGGGCTGTTCGCCGGTCTGTTCGCTCTCCGGTGGAATTTGCCCCAAGCCCTGCGAATTTTCCTCACGGTCGGCATCTGCGGCGGCTACACCACGTTTTCCACCTTCTCCCTCGACGCATTCTATCTGATCGAGCGCGGTGAAGTGGCGGCGGCCGGTGCTTACATGGTCGCCTCGGTCGTGCTATCCGTCGGCGCGCTGATCGCGGCCATGCAGATCGTCCGGATGCTGTAGAGCGATCCCGCAAGGCTGCACATCGCGTTGGCTGTGTGCGGGTTCAATCGGCTTGGCGGAGCGGCCAGTCTCGGCTACATCAGGGGACGAGAACGAGATCCGCGGGCGTAGTTCAATGGTAGAACGGCAGCTTCCCAAGCTGCATACGAGGGTTCGATTCCCTTCGCCCGCTCCATCACCGCCGTTTGAGGCAGAGAAGGGGGCATCTTGACCGGGACGGTCGCGCCGCGTGACAGCAGTCGTGATGGACTTCTGAAGACGGGCGCCGCGGGCGTCGGGACCGGGATCCTGACGCCGCTGATCCAGCCTGTGATCGACCACATCAGCGGTTCGCCCGGCGACTTGCGGATTGCGCTTCTGGCCGTGCCGTTCGCGATCCTGGTCCTTGTCCTGATCCAGATCGACTCCGACAATCCTTGGTGGGCGGCGCTGCTCGGAGCCATCGTCACGCTGATCGCCTTTGTCTGCGCGGTGAATGCGGCGATCTGGATCGACGGTCAGATTTCCGGGTCCGAGAAAGTCGTGAGAAACATCCTGTCCGGTCTCGCCGGCGGTTTTGTCGGCTCCGGCGTGATGGCGCTCGGCATCAGCCTGCTGCCGGCCGGCCCGCGTGATCCGCTGGCATGGTTGCCGATGCTGGTGATCGGCACCAGCGCGGGCGCGCTGCTCGCATTGGACAACGCGCTGAATTTCGATCTGCTGTCGACGCTCTATCCGGTCTGGCAGGCCGGTGTCGCCATCTGCCTCGCAATGGCGCTGCGGCGCACGCATCACGCCTGATCCCTCACGTTTTGCCGAGTCCGGAGACTTCGATGCAACAATCGCGTCTGTTCCAGTCCGCGAGCTTCCGCGGCGTTACGCTACCGAATCGCATCGTGATTTCGCCGATGTGCCAGTATTCGGCGATCGATGGCATGGCGAACGATTGGCATCTCGTGCACTTGGGAAAATTCGCGCAGGGCGGCGCTGGCTCCGTCATGGTGGAGGCCACAGCCGTCACGGCGGAAGGCCGCATCACCCATGGCGATGTCGGTCTGTGGCATGACGGTCAGATCGCGCCGCTGAAACGCATCGCGGCCTTTATCAGGGAAAACGGTTCGGTCCCCGCCATCCAGCTCGCGCATGCGGGGCGCAAGGCCAGCATGCAACGGCCGTGGTTCGGCAACGCCGCACTCGACGACAGTGACCGCGTGCGCGGCGATCTGCCGTGGCGGATCGTTGCGCCGAGCGCGATCCCGATGGACGATGGCTGGCTGATGCCGCACGAACTCAGCATTGCCGATCTGAAGGCACTGCTCGAAAGCTGGCGGTTGGCGACATTGCGCGCGGTCGAAGCCGAATACAAGTTTCTCGAGCTGCATTGCGCACACGGCTATCTGCTGCATGAGTTTCTGTCGCCGCTGTCCAATCGCCGTATCGACGGCTATGGCGGCGATCGCGCGGCGCGGATGCGCTATCCGCTGGAGGTTCTGGAGACCGTGCGCGCGGCATGGCCCACCGATCTGCCGCTGTCGGTGCGCATCTCCTCGGTCGACGGAATCGAGGGCGGTCTCGATCTTTCGGACTCCGTGGCCTTCGCGAAAGAAGCCAAGGTGCGGGGCGCCGACATCATCGATTGCTCATCAGGCGGCCTGATGGGGTCGGCGACGGCAGCACGGATTCCGCGTGGCTATAGTTTTCAGGTGCCGTTCGCACGTGAAATTCGGCAGAAGGCCGACATCGCGACCATGGCGGTCGGCCTCATCCTGCATCCGCAGCAGGCGGAAGATATTTTGACCGATGGCAGCGCCGACCTGATCGCGGTCGGGCGTGAAGCCCTGTTCGATCCGAACTGGCCGCTGCATGCGCAAATGGCGCTCGAGTCGCGCGACGTCGCGGCTTTCGCAGGCTGGCCGCAGCAATACGGCTGGTGGCTGGAACGCCGCGAGCCCGGCCTGCGCAAGCTGGACGGTCCGGCATTGCCGTTCCGGAAGGCCTGACGACCGCGTTCAGGGCGCGATCGTCAGCGTGGCCTTCATGTTGGGATGGAAGCGGCAGTAGTAGTCGATCGTCCCGGCCTTCTTCAGAACGAGTTTGACGGTTTTCTTCGGCGGCAGCGTCACGTCCCAGTCGCCGTTCCGCGCCGTGGCGGTATGCGCGAAGACGTCCTTGTTGACCCATTCGATGGTGTCGCCAACCTTGGCGGTTGCCGCGGCCGGTGCGAACACAAGGTTCTGCAACGAGATCTGGATCGTTGCCGCATGCGCCGAGACGGACATCCCTGTGGTTGCCATGCCCAAGGTTACCAGGCCTAAGGCTGCAACAACGAAGGCCGCAACGATCGGGGAATATCCGCTCGGCTTCATGGGGGCGCTCCCTACTTCAACTTGGACGCGACGTGTTCGGCGTGCTGCTCGTGGCCCTGGAAGATCTTCAGGCCGGTCTGCAGCAGACCCTTCAGCTCCGCATTGCTGGCGGATGGGATGAGAAGGGTTTCGAGCGCGCTGTCGACCGCCTTGTGATAGGCGACTTCGTTGTCGACGTAGGCCTTGTCGAACGCAGCGCCTTTCAGCTTGGACAGCTCCTTGAGCTTGGCGGCGGCGTTTTTGGACAGCGTGCGGCTGGTGTCGTTGTCTTCGGGTTTGACCTTGAGTTTCTTCACCAGCGCGAGCGCCTGCTTGTTCACCGCCTCATGGTCACGCACCATGTCGGTGGCGAACGCGCGCACTTCCTTGTTCTTGGATTTCTTCAGTGCCTGCTTGGCGGCAGTAACATCGATGACGCCGGCGGTATAGGCGATGTGGGCGATCTGCGGGTCGGTGGGTTTTGCGCCTTGCGCAAGCGCGCTGCTGCTCAGCAGCGCCGCAGCCGCGATGGCCGCGCTCAATCGAACGAACATGGTTTGACACTCCTGTGACGCCGCGGCCGAAATCGCCGCGTTGTTGATGACACACAGGATTGGATGCCGCGAAGCGGGGAAGGTTCCCGGATTATTCCGTGAAGCCGAGGCGGTGCAGCACCGCGTTGGTCAGGCGCTCGCAGCGCTTGCCGGCGAATGGAAAGGCCTCCATCACGACCGGGCCGATCTTCCGTTCGACGTTCTCGCGCAACATGGTGCGGGCGCGATGCAGCCGCGTCTTCACGGTCTCGGGCTTGAGGCTCAGGATCTCCGCGGTTTCTTCGACGTTCATTCCCTCGATCACGCGGGTGATGAAAACGATGCGGAAGGCTTCCGGCAGTTCATCGACCGCCTGCTCGACAACGTGCTGGATTTCGCGTTGGGCCATGGATCTTTCGGGGTCTTCGGAGATGGCAGAGACTGGAAACTGGATGATCTGGGCGTTTTGGGCGCTGGGCTCCAGCGTGGTCCAGTCGACGCTCGGACGCTGGCGCCGCAACCGGCCAAGCGCCTCGTTCATCGCAATGCGCGAGAGCCAAGTCGTCAGGCTCGAGTCGCCGCGAAAGCTCTCGAGGTGGGTGAAGGCGCGGACGTAGGTCTCTTGCACGACATCCTCGGCTTCGCTGTCGTTACGCAGAATGCCGCGGGCGATCCGGTAAAGCCGCCGGTTGTTCGTCTGCATGATGGCGCGAATGGCCGCTTCGTCGCGCGCGCGGGCGCGGCGAACCAACTCGGCTTCGTCATGTCCGGGGCTGGCAACCAGCCGGGCTTGTCCCTGTTGCATCACGTCACTCCGATCTCAGGGTACTCCACTGTCGGACGGTTGGATGCAGCAAAGCCGGTCAGGTTCCCGTGAAAACCGATTTAACCATGAATTCTTGGCGGCCCGGCTGCCCCGGATCGCCGGGACAGCCTTTTCCTGAGGATCACGCGCCGTGCGGCACCTGATCGAGGAATCCGGTCACGCTGCGGATTTTCCCGTCCCTCACCGTGGCGAAATCGGTGCCCTTGATCGGGCTGTCGGCTCCCTTATCGGCTCTCTTGGGGCCGAGCCCCCAGGAAAAGCGGACGTGATCGCCGTAGCCGTTCGGCTGGCCGATCAGCGTGAAATGAAACTCGGGAAAGCGCTGCTGCACGCCAGCGATCAAGGCGTCGATCCCCGAGTGGCCTTCGCCGCTCAT
>JBQCIZ010000622.1:0-6763 GCA_051953235.1 Nitrobacter sp.
GCATTCGCGGTGATCTTGTCCGGATCGGCCTTGTAGGTGTAGGTGCCGTCTGCATGCAGCGTCAGCGTGCCGTACTGGCCCGCGAGACCGCCGAGGTTGCCGCTCACCGGATTCGTCGCGTCCGACCCCGTCGCGACTCCAGTCACGCCGCCGCCGGCATGCGCACCGTCCGCGCCGAACACGTCGTTCGCAGTGCCGTCGGTCAGGACGTTGCCGCCAATCGACGCGCCTTCCGTCACGGTGTTGGTGCCGTCATGCGCCGTCGGCACGTCATCGGCGATATTGATCGTCAGGGTCGATGACTGGGTGTTGCCGTGCGAATCCGTCACCGTATAGGTGAAGACATCCGCCTGGCCATCCGTTGCCGTTCCCTGCGTCGAATGATGCAGATCGTTCGATGTCAGCGTGTAGGTATAGCTGCCATCGAGATTGATGGTCAGGTTACCGTAGGTGCCCGTGACCACCGTTCCATTCGCCGTCACATCGGTTCCGTTGACGTGCGAAACCGTGACGGTGTCGCCCTGTGGATCCGAGAACGTCAGGTGGTGACCGGCGTCGGTCGTCGCGCCGACTCCCGGCGTCGATCCGTCGGAAAGTCCGGCCTCGGTCACCAGATCCGTCGCCGATGCTACCGTCGGCTGGCCGTTGGTCACCGTGATCGTCAGCGTCGCCGTCGAGGTATCCCCGTCGTTGTCCATGACGGTATAGTGGAACACGTCAGTGCCGGATGCGTTCGGGTTGGCCTGATAGGTATAGGTGCCGTCGGCATTCAGAGTGAGCTTGCCGTACTGCCCGGTTACTTGATGGCCAATATTCTCGAGATAGGCCGCGTTGCCGCCATTACCGCCCGCGCCGCCGTCTCCGAAAATATTGCCCGCGTCGCCACCTGCGCCGCCGGCACCGCCAGTGCCACCGGTGCCGCTAGGACCGCCCGCGGCGCCGCCTGCACCGCCCGCTCCACCTGTACCGCCAAAGAATCCGGCATCGCCACCCGCTCCGCCAGTGCCACCGGTGCCACCAGGCATATCTCCGGCGTCGAAGCCGAGAACCGTCAGCGGGAAGTCCGCGCCCGCGGTGTCGTTGGTCAGGACATTGCCCGTGATGTGATCGCCGGATTCAGTCGACGCGGTATCCGCAACCGCGTGCGGAACGTCATCAGTGACCTTGACGCTCACCGCTTGCGTGACGCTGTCGCCGTCACCATCGGTGGCAACCACGTTGAAGTTCAGAGTCGTAACGTCTGTACCCATCGCGGAGTGCGTGAGGTTCTGGTACAGCAGGAAGAAATATTGCGGACTATTCTGGTTGATGAGGGTAACGGTGAAGACCGCATGGGTCGGATCGTCACCCTGCTTGAACGCGACCAGCTCCTCCGCTCCGCCGCCCGCTGATATAATCGTGTAATCCAGCGGAACGCCGTCCGACGAATAGCCCGTCGGCTTGATAAGATCGCCGTTGCTGTCGCGTGCAAACTCCAGCGTGCCCGGTCCATCAGCACCGAAGTTGATGCCAAGTCCACCGTTATCGTGCTGAATAACCTGGGGATCTGAGCTGCCGAGACCAGCTTCGTTGACTGCGCCGACATATGCGGCCTGGGTCACGATCGGCGCGTCGTCGATGACGTTGACCGTCACCGATCCGGTCGCAGTTCCGCCATGAGCATCGGTCGCCACGATATTGAGACCGCTGACGGTGACCTGATCGCTTCCGAGAGCATCGTGCAGAGCCTCGGCCAGCGTTCCCGTCACTGTCGGTGTGGCCGTGCCTCCCGGTCCGGCTGTCGTGCCGGACAGGTCGAGGAAAATAGCGTCGCCGAGATTGGTCGCACCGTGCAACAAGGTCCCGATCAATTCGTGACTGGTGCCATCGAGGCGCCAGCTCAGGCTGTAGCCGGCGTCGAGACCGCTGACCGTCGGTGCAGTCCAGTGCGCAGCATCGGTCGGATCCGCGAAGGCAACATTGATCGCATCGGAGCCCGCGACGAACGACAGATGATTGTCCTGAGCGGTCTCGCCGGTGCCGCCGGGATGCGTGCCGTTGACCGTGCCAGCGACGAGATCGATGCCATCCTGCGTCTTGTCCAGATCGGATTCGTAGAGGGTCAACGTATCGACGGTGCCGGTGACCGAAGGAGGCGTATAGAGGTCCGCGTCGATATGGAGCGTCGTGGTCGCTGCGTCGCCATCGAAATCGGTACCGGTCATGGCGAAGTCGAACGGGCCGACATCGGTGTTCTGGGTGATCTCGGTGCCGCCGATGCTCTCGATCCGGACCTTGCCGCTTCCGTCAGTCGATGCGCTCAATTCCAGCGTATCGAACGACGAGATGTCATTTCCGCCACCCTGGATATGCGCGAGGATATCGATCGGATAGAGGCCGGTGCCGTCCTCGGTCTTCGGGATCGTGAACGAGCCGGTCTCCTGATGTCCGGGCGAGGTGCTGCTACTGGCAATCCAGGTGATGGTGACGTCGCTGCCGCCCTCTTGATTGAAGTGCAAATTGGCAACCGTCATCGGATTGTCGAACTTGATGGTCAGGTGCTCGCCGTCACCCATTCCATTGTTGTTGACGCCGATGCCCTGGCCGGAGCCGTTGACCTTCTGGTCCGAACTGAACGTAAACGGACCGGCATCATACGAGAGAGTCGGACCAAATCCCGCGTTCAGCGTAACCGTATTGAGCGGCGTCGGAGTCGTCGGCAGACTGTCGATCTCGAACGAGTAAGTGCCGTTCGGATTGACGTTCAGAACGTAATAAGTCGCACCGGTATCGTGGAACGTCGCGGTCAGCGTAATGACGCCGGTCTGCGCGTCCGTCGTGGTCACGACGTCGACGCCATCGATCGTCGGCGGCGTAACGGTGAAGTGACCCGGTTCGTCGGCGCCGACATGGAAGTCGAACGTGCCCGTGGTGATCGTGTTCAGGTGCGTGACCGTATCGGCGCTGACCGTACCGAAATACGGGACGTCGTCACGGATCGTGATCTGGAAGTTGGCGCCGCTCAGCGGAGCCGGATCGCCGTCCCCATCGACTGCCGCAACCAATCCACCGAGATTGATCGTCAGCGTGTCCTCGAAGGCGATCTCATGCGTCGGGGTGTTCGGATTGTCCACGAGCGGATGATCGACCTGATCGAGCAGCGTGAACGTCCACGAGCCGTTGTCGTTGACCGTGAGCGAAAACACCGCGCGATTGTCATGCGCAAACGCGGTCACCGTGTCGCCGGACACAGTGGCGTGGTCGACGGCCGAACCTTGCGAGAAGAGATGCAGGTTCGAGATCCATGTCGACGCCTGCGACTGGCTCACGATCTGGAACGGATGCGCGCCGGGGCCGTCGGCACCGAAGTTGACGAGGCTGTTCAGCGAACCGGCATCACCGGTCACCGTTGCATGTCCGGTTCCGGCCGTTTCGCCTTCGCGGCCAGCATCAGTGTTTCCAGTCGACAGATCGGGCGGCTGCAAGCCGTCTTCATCCACCTCGCCGGTCACCGAGCCGCTGCCGGCTACCGTCGGCACATCGTCAGCGATCGCGACCGAGAAGCTGTTGGACGCGCTGTCGCCGTCGTCATCGGTGACGGTGTAGCCGAAGTTGAGCGAAAGGCTGTTCGTCTCGGCGGCCGGATGATCGACCGGGCCCTGCAGAGAGAACGTGTAGTTGCCGCTTGCCGGGTCCAGCGTCACGCTGAACACCACATGACCGTCCTGCGCCACGCCTTCCAGCGTGTGCGCATCCACCAGGTGATAGTGGACGGATTCACCGCCCGCCTTGAGCGCTGTGCCGCTGGCGTCGGTTACCGCGGTGCCTTCCGTGATGCCGGCAAAGGTCAGTGACGCCAATCCATCCGCCCCGGCGCTCTCGTGCAGGGAGCCCGTGAAGCTGGTCGCCGTGAAGTGCGCGTCCGCCTTGGTCAGGCTGACATTATCGATGGCGATGCCATCCGTCACGTCGACATTGGTGAACCAGCCGTAGCGGTTGCCGCCAACAATATTGGCAAGCGTATCGGCCGTATCGTTCAGCGTCTGGGTGAACACAACCGCCCCGGACGCATCGCGCACGATCAGATCCACCGCCAGCGTGCCATCGCCCGCGTCGTGGAACACCTCCTCGAAGGTGTACCAGCCCGCAGCCGTAATCGCGGCATGGGTCTCGTTCGGCAGGTTCAGGTCCGGATCGAAGCTGGTGTTGTTGCTGGCGCCAACCAGAAGGTCGCCGCCCACATTGGCGACGTGGAAAATGAAGTCGCGCAGGAAGCTGCCGTCCTGCCTGCTGGCCGCGACCGAGTAGTCGAAGCCCTGGCCCGACGTGATCTGGGTCGGATCGAGATAGATGTCGACCGACGTCTTGAAGCCGCCGTCGAAGTTCGAATCGTAACCGCCGAACTGGGTGAACGGACCGCTGTCAGTCTGCGTCACGACTGCGTAGTCGCCGCTGGCCGACTTCGTCACGATGTGGTGCGGACCGTCGCCGGAGGCATAGATCGTCAAGTTGCCGTAGCCGTTGCCGGTCGAGAACCCCGTATCCGTGGCATTCGACACGTGGTCGAAGTCCTGCGCAAAGCTTGGCACTGCGGAAAGGTCGTGTTCGGAGACAGAACCGTTGTCCCCCGCATTCGCAACCGGAACGTCGTCGTTGACCACCACCGAGAAGGTGCCCGTGGCGGTGTCACCGTCGGAATCCGTCGCGACATAGTTGAACGACAGATTGATGTTGTTCTCGTTGTTGCCGGCCGCGTGATCGAGCGCATCCTTCAGCACAAAGCGGAACGAGCCGGATCCATCATCAGACAGCGAGACCTCGAATACGGTGCGCGCATCGACGCCCACGGTTCCGGCCGTCCCGTACAGAACGGTATGGTCGGCATTGAACGACAGCTGGATATCTTCGCCATGCGACGTCAGATGTCCCGCAGTCAGCGTGCCGCTGAACGCGGCCAACGCATTGCTGCCGAAGGTGACGCTGCGATCGCCTGCGCCGTCCGGATGATCCTGAACCAGCGTGCCGAATGCTCCCAACGAGTTGTCGGTCGTATCCGCACCGCTGTCGGCGCTGTCGGCGCCCCACTTGATGTCGAGCAGGCCCGTCGCGGTGGCCTCGTTGTTGTCTCCGTCGCCGTTGGGAACGACGATATCGCCGGGCTGGCTGTCGTGGTTGCCGAACGCATTCGGACCGGTCAATCCATCTTCGTCAACGGCCACAGCCGCAACCAGGCTGACGTTATCGATCAACGCGCCGAGAGAGTTTTCCTGTCCTTCGGCCTGGAAGGCCAGAACGTTGTTGGCGCCGGTTCCTTCGACGAACACGGTGATCTGCTGCCAGACTCCGGGCGTGAAATCGCTGGAATCGATCGTTTTCACCACCGAACCATTCCACAGCACGTTCATGCTGCCGCTGTCCGCGTTGCCTTCGCCGGGCCGCGGCGCGTACCAGAACGTCAGTTCGTAAGTCTGGCCAGCTTCCGTGCCGGCAATGACCTGCTGAATGGTCGAGTTGGTATGACCGGTGTTGTTGACGTGGTCACCACCGGACAGATTCCCCCCGCTGAGATCGGAATCGAGCTCGATCAGAGCCTGTCCGTCCTCCGCGGGCACGCCGCCCGGGCCCGAGCCATTCGAGTTGTTGACCTGTACTTCGAACGGAACGTTGCCGTTGCCCGTGTCGGCGGACGTCCATGTTCCGGACAGGGTGTGATAGATCGACCACTGGCCGGCCTGCAGATCGTCATGGCCCTGCTCGAAGCTGCCATTGACGATGAGGCTGGTCTGGGCCGTCACCGACGGGCCATCGTCGCGGAACTGAATCAGTCCGTTGAGATCGACCGTGGCCACGGACGTATCGTGGTCTCCATCGGTCACCGTGAAGGTCACCTCGGCCGCACCGACCGCGATCGTCTGTGGCGCCAGCGCCTCGTTGGGATCGGAGTGGTCTGGATGCTGGATCGCGGTGTATTCCGCGAGCGTGATCTGGCCGGTCGCACTGTCGATCGACAGCGCGAACGCAACTGGACCGCCAGCATTGGCGGCATCAGTGCCCGCGTCACCTTCGCGGCCAACGATCAGGTTTCCTTCCTGGTAGAGATAGATGCTGCGTCCATCGGTGGCATTGAGACCGGAGTCCGTGCCGTTGACGACGTGCAGGCCAAACACCGACGCGCCTCCGGGACCATCGGCCCCATAGGTCGATCCGACCGTCGAGAACATCGCCGCGCCACTTTGGGCAATCTGGATCGGCGCGCCCCAAGACCCGTCGAACAGTGCCAGCAACGCCGGCGTCGACGCCACGTCGTTGGTGCCGCTGTCCTGGCCGGCGGTTTCGTCGGCGATCAATGGCGTTTCGGTCGAGGTCAGAACCGCGTGCGGAACATCGTCCGTCACGTTGACGGTGATTGACGTCTGGATGCTGTCGCCATCGTCGTCCGTGGCGATGACGTTGAAGTTCAGCACATCGAGATCGGCCCCCTGAGCCGAATGATCGATGTTCTGATACTGGGCATAGGCGTAGTAGCCGTGACCCTGCTCATAGAGCGTGATGCTGAAGACCGGGTTGGTGTCCGGATCGTCACCATGCTTGTACGCAACAATCTGCTCGTTGCCGGGCGAGTCGCTCGGGAAACGGATGACGTAGTCGAGTTGTACACCGTCCGACGTCAGAGCCGGACCGACGACATGGCCGTCAGCATCCTTGACGAAGGCAAGATGCTTGGCATCGCCGTTGTCGGCGCCCCAGTTGATGTGCAGGAAGCCAACCGCCGCCTGCGTGTGAC
>JBQCIZ010000623.1:0-2758 GCA_051953235.1 Nitrobacter sp.
CGGCTGTCCCGCTCATGACCGGAACAGCCTCGTATATTGCGTTTCATGCCGCATGCTCGCGAGATCGGCACGGAATGTGGCACTGCCGAGATCGTCGAGCAATGCACCGATCGCTCGCTCTCCCGTGGCGACCACTGCCGGTTCCAGCGCCGCGAGCACACGCTGGCTATCGGTCTGTCCAAGCGGGATCAATCGCGCTCCGGCCGATATCCAGTTCGAAACCAGCGCGTGAAGGAACGCATGCAGCGTCAACTGCAGCGAGATGCCGTGCGTCGCGGCGACGATCCCGACCGCCACCGGATAAGCTATGGCGCGATTGCAGGTCGCCACTATCTGCTCGAGCCGCGAGTTGCTCCACGCCGCGCGCGCGATCTCCATGAAGGCGCGCCCCTGCGCCATGGTCTCGAGATGACGCTCGCGCGAGGGAACAAACGCCGCGGCTAATTCGGCCACCTCGTCCAGCGCCCGTGCATCGGACGATAGAACGGCACGATGCGCGTGCGCGAGAAACACGCCATCGCAAAAGCCTGCGCCGTCGCTCAGCATTGCAGCGAGCCAGGTCCGAAGAGCGGTGGCGCCATGGATATCGCCAGCTTCGACAGCCCATTCGATGCCGCTCGAATAGGAGAATGCGCCGACAGGAAATGACGGCGACAGCCATGTCATCAGCCGGTACAGCGCAGCCGTTTCGTTCATCCCATCCGGGGAGGTCGCGCCGGACTCCTCGCCGCGGCTATTCGCGGTGACCATGAGCATGGGAGTGACCGTGATGATGGGCGTGATCGTGATCGCAATGATCGTCGTGGTGATGATCGTGAGCATCATCATGACGGTACGAATGCCCGTGATCGTGACCAAGAGCCGATTCATGGCTCGCTGCATGGGCATGCCCGTCGGCATAGGCACCACCCTCGGGGTCGAACGGCGCTTCGATCTCGATGACGCGCGCTCCGAGCCCGCGCACCATGTCTTCGATCACATGATCGCGCCTGATACGCAGGCCCTTCGCCGTTATCTGCGTCGGCAGATGCCGGTTGCCGAGGTGCCAGGCGACGCGCACCAGATGATGCGCATCCTTGCAGCGGATTTCCGCCAATGGCTCGGGCGCAGCCACGACCTCGATCAACCGTCCATCCTCCAGCACAAGCGCATCGCCGCCGCGCAACGCGGTCGCCATTTCCAGATCGAGCAGGAATTCAACCCCACGCGTCCCGGTCATCGCAAGCCGCCGGCGATGCCGGTCGTCGAAACCCAGCACGACGGTATCCGCCGGAGGCTGCGTCCAGCGATGCTGCGGCTGCACTTTCGTCGCGCGGATCATGGCCGGATGCACCTTAGAATTTCTCGACCTTGCCGTCGCTGATGATCTCGATCACGGTGGGCGACGCCTTGAGCGGAGCGGAATATTCCCGCCACACCTTCATATGCGGCGCGCGGCCGTGCGCGTTGAGGTCGTCGCGGCTTTCCCAGCGCTCGACCACCACGAACAGGTTCGGATCGTTGATGCTGGTATGGTTCTCATAGGAAATGCAGCCCTTCTCCTTGCGGGTGGCGGCAATGCACTCCTTGGCGCCCTTGATGAACGCATCCCGGTGCTCCGGTTTCACCTGGGTGGTGGCGACGACGTAGATCATAGGTTTCTCCCGTTCTTTTTGCTTAGCGGACGTCGACCTTCGCGGGCGTGATGATCTCGATCTTCGCCGGCGCGCTCAGGCATTTCGCCGCGATCCGCCCGAAGGCTTTCATGTGCTCGGTGCCACGATGCGGCACCAGCGCTTCCGCATTCTCCCACTGCTCGACGAAAACCATCCTGGTGGGATCGCTGACGCTTTCATGCATGTCGTAGGCGATATTGCCCGGCTCCTTGCGGGTTTCCGCGATGCAGGCCTTCGCGCCCGCAATCAGTTCGGCGCGTGCCTCGGGCTTCACGGTCAGCGTGGCAACAACATAAATCACGGCGTTCTCCCGGTTCTTGTTTAGTCTTTCGAATACCGGGCGGACCTTAGAACATGAAATAGCGTTGCGCCATGGGCAGAACCTCGGCAGGTGCGCAGGTCAGAAGCTCGCCGTCGGCGCGCACCTCGTAGGTCTCGGGATCGACCTCGATATCGGGCGTTGCGCCGTTATGGATCATGCTCTTTTTGGAGATGCGGCCGCGCGTATTGGTCACCGGATAGAGCTGCTTCTGGATGCCGAGTTTCTTGCCGAGCCCGGAGGCCACCGCAGCCTTCGATGAGAAGATCACCGAGGAAGCCGTCAGCGATTTGCCGAAGGCCGCGAACATCGGCTGATAGTGTACCGGCTGCGGCGTCGGGATCGAGGCGTTGGGATCGCCCATCGGCGCGGCCACAATCGAGCCGCCCTTGATGATGCAATCCGGCTTGACGCCGAAGAACGCCGGCGACCACAGCACGAGATCGGCGAGCTTGCCCTTCTCCACCGAGCCGATCAGTTTCGAGACGCCATGCGCGATCGCCGGATTGATGGTGTACTTGGCGATGTAGCGCTTGACCCGGAAATTGTCGTTATCCCTGCCCTTGTCCTCGGGCAACGACCCGCGTTGCTTCTTCATCTTGTCGGCGGTCTGCCAGGTGCGGATGATGACCTCTCCGAGCCGCCCCATCGCCTGCGAGTCCGACGACAGCATCGACAGCGCACCGAGATCGTGAAGGATGTCCTCCGCCGCAATGGTCTCCTTGCGGATGCGACTCTCGGCGAAAGCGAGATCCTCTGCAATCGATGGATCGAGGTGATGGCA
>JBQCIZ010000624.1:0-5608 GCA_051953235.1 Nitrobacter sp.
ACCACGCTCTCGCAACTGATTGCCCTCGACGTCGACTTCCATCGCGCGATCTACCGGCTGTCCGGCAACCCCGCCGTCGAGGAGATGATGGCGCCGCAATGGCCGCACATGCGCCGCTCGATGGCGACGGTGCTCGGCGAACTCGACTACCGCGCCAGCGCCTGGACTGAACACGAAAAGATCGCTGCGCATATCTTCGCAGGACATGCCGACGCAGCCCAGGCCGCTGCGCAGGTGCACGCGCTGGCCGCGGGTCGAATGACCGAGGAACGTCTGAAGCGAAGCGAAGCCGCATAGGAATTCGTCATGCCGGCCTTGTGCCGGACATGACGGAAGAACAGAAACAAGCACAGGGAGTAACGACCATGAAACTGAGCCAACAACAGCTCCATCAGTTCAACACCGAAGGCTGGCTGTTCCTGCCCGAACTGTTCACGCAGGAAGAGGTCGATCTGCTCGCACGCGAGGCGGTGTCGATCTACGACGCCAATCGCCCGGAAGTCTGGCGTGAAAAGAGCGGCGCGCCGCGCACCGCCTTCGCCGCGCATCTCTATAACGAGGCGTTCGGCCTGCTCGGCGCACATCCGCGCATGATCGATCCGATCGAGCAGATTTTCGGCGAAAAGCTCTACATGCACCAGTTCAAGATCAACGCGAAGGCCGCCTTCACCGGCGACGTCTGGCAGTGGCACCAGGACTACGGCACCTGGAAACGCGATGACGGGATGCCGGAGCCGCGCGCCATGAATATCGCGATCTTCCTCGACGAGGTGATGCCGATCAACGGGCCGCTGATGCTGGTTCCGAAGAGCCAGACTGCCGGCGATCTCAAGGCGTCGCACGATCTCGAGACCACGTCGTATCCGCTGTGGACGCTGGACGAGGACACCGTGACGCGCCTCGTCAAGCAGGGCGGCATCGTCGCGCCGACGGGCAAGGCCGGCGGCATGCTGCTGTTCCACGGCAACCTCGTGCACGGCTCGGCCGGCAATATCACGCCGTATCCGCGCAAGATCGTTTATCTCACGCTGAACGCGGTTTCGAACTACATTCGTACGCCGACCCGGCCGGAGTATATCGCGCACCGCGATTTCACCCCGATCCAGACGGTGCCGGACGATTCGCTGGTGAAGCTGGCGCGCCGGCCGCAGCAGGCGGCGGAGTAATTCAAGGCAAGTCCATCTCACAGGCGTCATGGCCGGGTTTGACCCGGCCATCCACGTCTACGGCACCGCAAGAAGAAAGACGTGGATGCCCGACACAAGGCCGGGCATGACGATCTGAATCCATTCGACCAGTTCTGAAATCTCGTTTCACCGGATTTTTCCCATGAACCTTCACCACCTCCTGCAAGCCCGCCGCGCGGCGGGAAAACCCGTTCGCGTTGCGCTGATCGGCGCCGGCAAATTCGGCTCGATGTTTCTGGCGCAGGTGCCGCACACGCCGGGGCTGGAGGTCTCACTGATCATCGACATCGATCGCGAGCGCGCACGCGAGGCTTGCCGCACCGTCGGCTGGGATGACGCGCGGATCGCGGCGACGGCGTTCACCGACGACGGCGTGCGCGCCATCGCGGGCGGCGCCATGGATGTGGTGGTGGAGGCGACCGGCAATCCAGCCGTCGGCATCCGCCACGCCCGCGCGGCGATCGCCGCCGGCAAGCACATCGTGATGGTCAATGTCGAAGCCGACGTGCTGGCGGGACCATTGCTCGCCGAAGAGGCGCGCAAGGCAGGCGTCGTCTACTCGCTGGCTTACGGCGACCAGCCGGCGCTGACCGCCGAGATGGTGGACTGGGCGCGTGCCACGGGCTTCAAGGTCGTCGCCGCCGGCAAGGGCACAAAGTATCTGCCGATCTACCACGATGTCACGCCGGCCGGGGTCTGGGGTCACTACGGCCTCACCGCCGCGGAAGCCCAATCCGCAGGCATGAATCCGCAGATGTTCAATTCGTTTCTGGATGGCACCAAGTCCGCCATCGAAATGGCGGCAATCGCCAATGCGACCGGGCTCGACGTGCCCACGGGCGGATTGCTGTTTCCGCCCTGCGGCGTCGACGATCTGCCACATGTGATGCGGCCGCGCGACCAGGGCGGCGTGCTGGAAAAATCCGGCGTGGTGGAAGTCGTCTCCTCGCTCGAGCGCGACAGCCGCCCGGTGTTTCGCGATCTGCGCTGGGGCGTCTATGTGGTGCTGGAAGCGCCGAACGACTATGCCGCGGATTGCTTCAAGCAGTACGGCCTGAAGACCGATTCATCGGGGCGCTTCGCGGCGATGTACAAGCCCTATCATCTGATCGGGCTGGAGCTGAACATCTCGGTGCTGTCGGCGGCGCTGCGCGGCGAGCCGACCGGGCAGCCGCGCGATTTCCGCGGCGATGTGGTCGGGGTCGCCAAGCGCGACCTGAAGGCTGGCGAGATGCTCGACGGCGAAGGCGGCTACACGGTATGGGGCAAGCTGATGCCTGCGGCCGCGAGCCTTGCGGCCGGCGGATTGCCCATCGGCCTTGCGCATGGCGTCAAGCTGAAACGGGATATCGCACATGGCGGCGTCGTGAGCTGGGACGACGTCGAGATCAACGCGAACGATGAAACGGTGAAGACCCGCCGCGCCATGGAGGCGCGGTTTGCTTCCCGGGCTTGATAATTACGATCCGCTCGCGCGCTCCATCGCGACTTCGGCCTGAAGGCTGTCGAGATCGCGATAGATCGAAGACACAGCCAGCACGCGACCGTTCCGCTTGTACCGCAGCACGCAATCCTTATCTGAAATGCTGCCGTCGACCTCGATCTCGTCCCACTTTTCGGCGTGGCCGACATAGTTGATCGGCACGTCGTAGTGCTGGCTCCAGAAGAACGGCACGGCATCGAATTTTTCGCGATGCCCCAGCATGTTGCGCGCCGCCGTCTGTCCCTCCCGCTCCGCCACCACCCAGTGCTCGACGCGGATATTTTCCCCCGAATGCGGATCGGGCCAGCGCGCAATGTCACCGGCGGCGAAAATGCCCGAAGCGCTGGTTTCCAGGAACTCGTTGACGACGACACCGCGATCAATTTTCAGGCCCGCCTTCTCGGCAAGCTCCAGACGCGGCTTCACGCCGACACCGATCACGACGAGATCAGCGGCCAGCGTGCCGCCGCTTTTCAGCGTCGCATTCTGCCTGTCGATCGCCGTCACGGTATCTTCGAGATGGAAGATGACCCCGTGTTCCTCGTGCAGCGCGCGCACGAAATCGCCCATCTCCGCGCCCAGCACGCGCTCCATCGGACGTTTCTCGGGAGCCACGACATGAACCTCGATCTCGCGGGCCCGCAATGATGCAGCCACCTCCAGGCCGATGAAGCTCGCACCGATCACGACCACCCGCCGTGCGGCTTTCGCGGCGCCGATGATGGCCCGGCTGTCGTCGAGCGATCGCAACATATGGACATGCGGCAAGTCGGCGCCGGGAATCGGCAACCGGACCGGCTCTGCTCCCGTTGCGAGCAAGAGCCGGTCGTAATCAACAGTGCCGGCGGCGGTCGTAAGCTGACGCGCCCCGGCATTGATACCGGTGACGGCGGTACGCAAGCGCAAATCGATCTTCGCCTGTTGGTAGAAATCGTCCGGCTTGAGCGGCAACCAATCCTCCGGCGCGCTGCCGGCGAGATAGTCCTTGGACAGGTTGGGGCGATCGACCGGCGCGGCGTCGTCATTGCTCAGCATGACGATGCTGCCCTTGTAGTCGTGCCGCCGCAGCATCTCGGCGGCCGCAAAACCCGCCGCGCCGCCGCCGACGATTACGATCTTTTCGGGATGTGTCGCCTTTGATGCCGTGCGAAATACAGATTGCTCGCGCTTGTCGCGCACAAATATCCGGCCATCGCGCTGCTCGACATTCCAGGTATCGAGCGCACTAAAGGCCGGCGCGCGAACCGCTTCGCCGGTACGCAGATCGAAGCAGGCATGATGCCAGGGGCAGCGGACCGCGCCGTCAACGACCAGGCCGTCCATGAGCGGGCCATGGTAGTGACTGCAATGCGCCCCGATCGCGAAGATCTCCGATCCCTCACGCACCAGCAGAATCTCGTCGTCACCGACATGGCCGACCAGCTTGTCATCCTTGAAGGCGCCGGGGTCGACGCCCTGCGTCAGATCGGGTCCGCTCGGCGGTTTTTGCTCCTCGGCCATCGGCTGGTCCTCCCGTGATGACGCCGTCCAGCGCTCGCACGCCGGTCAGTCCATCCTGTTAAGATTGCATGGGAAGGAAAAGGTTCCGCGCCTGCACCGCAATTGGGACTGGTCCGCGCATATCAAGCGGCAGCTATGATCCTGAACCGGACGCGGAATTGAAAGGCGACGCCGTGCGCCGTCTCAAATCGCCCCAAAACAGAGAACCCGGCCTCAGTCGTCGCTGTCGTCGGACAGCATGTCGGAAAGCTTGTCATAGTATTTCGCGACGAGGTCGATGTTGCCCTTGTTCTCGACGACAGGTGCCGGCGTCTTCAGCGCGGCATTCATCTCGTCGAGCGCCTGCTTCTTGTCCTTAGAGGGCATCTTGTTATCGGCCTGTACTGCCGCGATCTGCTGCTTCAGTACCGCTTCGGCACCGACGTATTTCTTCGTGGCAGGATCGAAACCGCCGAGCACGAGGCTAATATTGTCCATCACGTTGTTGTATTCGGCATAGCTCGCAAAGCCGTTCTTTTTGGCGATCACCTCGAGCTGGGCCGTCACCTTGGGATCCGGCTTCACGTTCGGATTGTCCGGGAGCTTGTCGTCGAGCGCATTCATGTCCTTCTGCGCGGCAAGAACGCCCTGGATCTGCTTTTCGGTGAGCGGCATCTGCTTCATCGGCGCATCGGCCGGCGGCGCGGCCTGCTGCGCCGGCGCCTGTTTGGCCTGGGCAAAGGCATCGCTGCCCGACAGGGTAGCGGCGGACAGCGCAAGACCGACAACGGCGAGCGCGGCAACGGCGGGGCGAACAATGTCACGCATGAAAGTCTCCTCGGCTTGGCAGTCACGGGTTGCGAAATTTGACCCGGCAACAGTGAGGCTAGGAAGATCGAAATGAACGGCCTGTGAACCGGCGGATTCGGACAGCAAATCGTGGCCGAATAATTTCAGCATGCCGTCCAAAGATGACGATCGCGCAAAAACAAAAACGCCGCTTCCGGAAGGAAGCGGCGTTTTCGATCGTGATGTCGCAAAGAGGAATTCGTTGTCCTTGGCAGGCCTGGCAGCGACCTACTCTCCCAGGGCTTGAGCCATAGTACCATTGGCGCTGAGGAGTTTAACGGCCGAGTTCGGAATGGGATCGGGTTGAGGCTCCTCGCTAGAACCACCAGGCCGGCGAAGGACAAAGACACGAAGCAAGCTGTTTTTGATCTTTCCATCACATGCGCGAATGCGCATGGACATTGAAAATGAGAGCAATCAAGCCAATCGAACGATTAGTACCGGTAAGCTACATGCGTTGCCGCACTTACACACCCGGCCTATCAACGTGGTCGTCTTCCACGGTTCTCAAGGGAATGCTCGTTTTGAGGTGGGTTTCCCGCTTAGATGCTTTCAGCGGTTATCCCGTCCGTACATAGCTATGCTGCACTGCCGCTGGCGCGACAACAGC